>CANJNE010000122.1 GCA_947475275.1 Flavobacteriales bacterium
GTTCACCCTTCGGCAAAGCTCAGGGTGGGTTTAAGGGGTAAGAAGGTTTAAGGTTTAAAGGGTTCAAGGGGATCAGGGTTCAAGAGGTTCAAGGTTCACCCTTCGGCAAAGCTCAGGGTGGGTTTAAGGGGTAAGAAGGTTTAAGGTTTAAGAAGGTTCAAGGTTTAAGAAGTTTCAAGGTTCAAACTTCCGAAATGATTAGGGGGTAGATTTAATCACAGACCTGGAAAGAACTGAACTGTTTTCGAACCTTTTCATTGAAGATATGGAGACTTTTTTGGCGAGTGTGAGTCGGTGAAAAACAAAAAATGAAAAAAATCGTATTACAGCCTTTAAAAAGTCATTTTACTTTTGATAGTATCAAATGATAGTATGAATTATGAGGCTGCCGTATAAATAGAGAATTAAAAATACTATTTCAATTAGTATCAGTCTTCTCTTATTACTTCAGTTATACATCAATTTGATTACCTCTTTATCTAACTCAGAGTAATTCTGAGTTTCAGTCCATCCTTGATAAAAAATACTATCTGGATATCGAAAAGAGTCATTTCCAAAACCCAAAGCTTGTGTCAATTCTTCCCTTAAAACATGTTTTCTTTGAATGTTATTTTCACTTCTAACAACATCAACAAAAACCAAAGACATATCGATTTCTTCATATTTAGGAAAAAGGAAAAACAATCCCCAAGAAGTTTCAAGAAAACTTTCACTAAGTGGATTTACTTTAACGTAGTCGTCAGGTCCACCAAAATATAACCTAACATTTGCGATGTTAATCTCATCAGTTAAATAAATCTCGATTGGATCGATCAAATCGTTGAGCTCGGAAATAATTTTAATGGTTTCATCCTGCAATGTTTGATTACATTCACCTTGAATAATTATATATACATTCTTATTAAATTTTAATTTTTCTTTATGAGTACTATACTCAGTACCCGATGTAATTTCATTAAAATAAGAAGTTAAAGTAGTGTCTTGGCTAAAACTTTTGTTACATATGATAATCAATGACATAAAACTGAAAACTTTCCAGGTTATGTTATGATTTTTTAATGATGTGATTAGTAACATAATTTTCTTTTTTGATAAAAACAACTAGTTAAGAATATTAAGATGTTGCACCAATAACGTTTTATATGATGGTTGTTTCATTACAATACGTTAGGTTAACAGTAATTAGAACAAAACGAAGGAATTAATAATTGTGTTCGGATCAATAATAAACCATCTCTTTTTTGAAAATTTATAAAGTTGAGGGTGATAGAAATTATTTGTTTTATCGGATAGGTATTCCAGTTTGGTTTGCAGGTTTGAATTTTGAGGTTGATTGATCAGAAATAAATAAACTTTAACGCTTCCTAGTATTGCGGATAAATTCCCGTTCTTTCGAATTCGCGCATGCCGCCTTGTAGGATTGTTAGTGTGACATTCATCTTCATTTCCGTCTATATTTTCCTCTGGTTTTATAATAATACCGCGTCCGATTTTGGTTTTGATCGCGTTCTTGTCGGTGCTTACTTTTTTGTGAATGTCACCTTTTCGGGTTTGGTATAAGAATCAATTTCGAAAGTTAATTGATGGGTGTAAATTCTTCAGCAATCATCCATTTTTCGCGCAAGCGGAAGGCAGGAATCGTTTGCCTTTTGGCTTTATTGGCAGCCACGTTAGGTTTTATACCCTTTTGCGATGCCCATAACGCAAGTGGAATTATTTTTTTTGCTGTAAGTATGCTTATTCGTTTATGCAAAGATTCTTGCAAAAGTAGGGCAAACAATTGCGTAAATTCTCCAAATTTCATGGTTGACTGGTACCTTGTAAACAGTGGATAGTATTCGGTATGTTTGCTTTTATTTTGAATGATAATAGGCGGAAAACCTAGGTTCATTAACTGCAGGTTAATAAGTACTCTACCAATTCGTCCATTTCCGTCAACAAACGGATGAATGGTTTCAAACTCAGCATGAAAATGTGCCACGGCATCTAAAAAATAGCTGATTTTATTCTGGTTGTAATTATCCACCAACTCATGCATTAATGAAGGCACAAACAGCGGATTGGCCCCTAAGTGATTGCCAACGCGTACCCATACTTTACCACTTCTGAAACGACCTGAAATCCTATCGTCAATGTTGGTGAGTAAGGTTTTATGCAAGTTCAAAATGAGTTTGATGTTTAGCAACGATTTGTTGTTTTCTAATATAGATTCGGTGAGTTTTGCTAAATTTTTAGCTTCAAACACTTCCCGAACATTTACTTTTCGATTTAAACTGCCTCCTGATAGAATTTTTTCCGTGTCATCCAAAGTAAGGGTTGAGTTTTCTATAGCGTTCGAGTTATACACCAATTCAGGAATTTCGGCGAGGGTTATTTCCTTCATCAAAGAATCATTCCCCTTTGCTAAGTTTATATATTGCCGGTGCAAGGCTTCAATTTTGTCTTTTGTAGTTTGGTTTATCATTTCTTCATTTTACCGTGAAAAAGTATTTAAATATAATATTTTTCACGATAAATAATGCAATTTAATATCTCGAAATAACACATTTGAATTAGGTTATTATCGCGTTTTTCCGGCATTTACTTTTTAGTGAGCTTTCCCAGATTGAGTTTGTAATTTTTTATCTCAATCGCACATCATCATGAACGCATCGGGAATAGTCGTCCATGAATTTGAATCGCAGATTTTAATCTTACACCTGCCGTTTTTGTAAGCGTTTTCAAAGTGATTTTGTCTGTTTGTGAAGCTCAGAAATCTGATTTAACATAAGCCATATCATTTGATTAGCCCATTTAAATTCGAATTTTGTTTCTCCTTTTGAATTGGTGTTTTGTTCTTTTAAAAATTACTTACCTTTGAAAAAGATGAACCATTTAATTGAAGATAAAATTGAAGTTTTAATTGACTTGTGCAAAAAACACAAAGTTGAATCATTTGCTTTGTTTGGTTCTGGCGCTAGTGATACTATGAATGAAGATAGTGATCTCGATTTTCTCGTGCAATTTTCAAATGAAATCGATGTTTTAGAATACGCAGACAACTACTTTTCTTTTCTTGAACAACTTCAAAATCTTACTGGTAAAAAAGTAGATTTGGTTTCAAAAAAATCGTTGAAGAATCCTATTTTAATCCAAGAAATTGAGCGATCTAAAGTAGAATTGTATGCAGCCTAAAATCTTGAAATATCTTTTAGATATTGAAAGTGTAATTCTTGAAATTGAATCAATCAAAGCTATAACTGAAAATAATTTTAATGTTTTTAAAAAGGATATTATTTTACAAAGAGCCGTTGAAAGGGACCTAGAAATAATTGGAGAGGTGATACGTAAAATGCTTGAGCAAGACCCTAACATTCAAATATCATCTGCGAAAAACATTATTGGTTTAAGAAATATTATTTCACATGCTTACGACTCGATTGAACCTGAAATGATTTGGGGAATTATTCAGAATAATGTTCCAATTCTAGCGGTTGAAGTCAATATATTGAAACAAAAGTCAAATTAGTTATGTCATTGATACAATCAAATGATACTATCCTGAAGCTTTTCTGAAAAATAGAGAGCCCAACTGAAATTATCGACTTAACAAAGAAATAATATCAAATTTCTCAATCCTCCTTATAATCCCGCACCTCTGTTAATTATACCTCAGCCGATTTTGGCTCTTGATCGCGTTTTTCCAGCATTCACTTTTTAGTGAGCTTGCCTAAATTTAGTTTGTAATTTTTTTATCTCAATCGCACATCATTAAGATAGCATCAGGAATAGTCGTCCATGAATTTGAATCGCAGGTTCTCAGTTTACATTTTCCGTTTTTGTAAGCGTATTCAAAGTGGTTTTCTCCGTTTAATTTAAGAAAACCATTTTGGTTTTTCTTGCGCAATTTCACACGCCAGGATCGTTTGTAATCAGGAAGGTAAAACAGCAAGTATTCTGGATATATCCCCGTTCTTTGGAATTCGCGCATGCCGCCTTGAATGATTGTTAGTGTGACATTCATCTTCATTTCCTCCTATATTTTCCTCTGGTTTGGAAGTAATAAAGTTAATGATTTTGGCTTTTTACCGCGCTTTTATCGGTGCTTACTTTTAAGCGGTCGAATCTATTGCGTGATTGACATTTGGTATACCTCGCTTCAAGATTCAAGTGCTTCCATTCGTTTGGTTTTTGGATCCTCTCAACCTCTTTTTTGGCTGAAATTCTTATCTTTATTTATTCGATGAAGAATCAAAAAATATCCATACGTTTTTTTAATGACCGCGAAGTGCGTGCTGTTTGGGATGAGGAAAATGCCAAATGGTGGTTCAGCGTATTGGATATTGTTGCTGTTCTCACCGATCAAGACGATTACAATAAAACAAGGAATTATTGGAAATACCTAAAGGCCAAGCTCAAAAAGGATAAAAATGAGTTGGTTATTATCACTACCCAACTGAAGCTTCAAGCGGCGGATGGTATAAAATATAAAACCGATATGTTGGATAGTGACGGAGTAATTTTGCTGGCTAAAAATTTTCCGAATATAGGCGCCATGAAATTTCTAGATTGGTTTCTATACAGTGATAATAGCATCGATGGTCAAAGCAAGAAAAAAGCATATACCTTATTTGAAGGAAACTTTTTGGATCAAATCGAAGTTGGAACAGCCAAAGGTCTTCAACAAATTCATGCGTATCTTTTTGGTGGTTTGTATGATTTTGCTGGGCAAATTCGACAAAAGAATATTTCAAAAGGTGGTTTTCAATTTGCAGTTTCTCGGTTTTTAGGTGAAACGCTCAAACACATTGAGGAAATGCCTGAAAATACCTTTGATGAAATCGTGGAGAAATATGTGGAGATGAACATCGCTCATCCTTTCATGGAAGGAAATGGAAGAAGCGCTCGAATTTGGTTGGATTTAATTCTAAAAAAACGACTTAAAAAATGTGTGGATTGGAGCCAAATTTCTAAGCGCGATTATATGAACGCCATGGTTTTAAGCCCAACAAATAGTCAGGTTCTCAAAAATACGATTGAAAGTGCGTTAACCGATAAAATCAACGATCGTGAAATGTACATGAAGGGAATTGATTACTCTTATTATTACGAGGAGAATGAGTAGTTCGTTTAAAACAAGTCAATTCTTCTTTCTAGGATATTTTCCCCTCTTGTTTCCATCAAGTTATCAATTTAATGCCTCCTAAATAAAGTATTATTAATTATGCATATTGATTAAAATGTCATAAATTTGAATATTATAATATGCAAAATGTTTACTGGTAATCTTAAAATAAAAGACGTTAAATCGGAAATCGGACAGTTGGTAAAATCTTATCGCAAACAGCAAAAGCTTTCACAACAGGAGTTGGCAGAACAACTGGAGCTCTCTCGAATTACGATTCAGAATTTGGAATCAGGTAAGAACTTCACTATTGATACCTTGCTCAAGGTGTTTAATCATTTTGATATGTTGGTCGTGTTTAATCAATTTTTGATGGATAAACGAAATGAAACCGAACAATTGACTTCTTTATATTAGTACTATGGCGAAAAATGAGATCATAACGGTATTTTGCTTCGGTCAAGAAATTGGGAGGTTAGGGTTTGATGAAAATCAACAGAAATCTTCTTTTCAATACAATCCTGATTTTCTTCAAAGTGATCGTTTTCACAACTTATTTCCTTCAACAGGTATTATAAAACGAATACCACAAGTTCAGGTATTCAGTCAATATAATTCTGAAACATTCCGTGGACTTCCTCCTATGATTGCAAATTCATTACCCGATGTATTTGGAAATATTATTTTCAAGAAGTGGATGGAAGCCGGTAACAAAGAATTCAATCAAATTTCTGTCATTGAGCAATTGGCTTATGTGGCAAACCGTGGAATGGGTGCTCTGGAATATCGCCCAAGTAAGGAACTTCCTCAATCAACGTCAATTGACCTTAACGAAATTATCGCTGTGTTGAAAGAAGTTTTACAAGTAAAAGATGAACAGCATGAGTCAACGCTCAATCATGAGGCCTTGTTGAATATTTTCAAGATTGGTTCATCAGCAGGAGGAGCCAGACCTAAAATTCTTATTTCAGAACATAAAACTTCAGGAGAAATTATTCCAGGGGATTTGAATCATTCTTCCGAATACAATCACTATTTAATTAAATTGCACTTGGATGATGAATTGGGGTACAGTCGGGAAGTCATTGAATACTGTTATTACCTAACGGCTACTCATAATGGAATCTCGATGATGCCTTCTAAACTGATTGAGCAAAAACATTTTGCCACACTTCGTTTCGATCGTCAAGCGGGAAAGAAGAAACATGTTTTGACAGCAACCGGTCTAACAGGTTGGGATTATCAAAGTCCGAAAGATTCCAGTTACGAAAACCTCTTTGAACTGGCTTTGTTTCTTAAAGTACCCTATCGTGATATTGAAGAACTCTTTAAACGCATGGTTTTTAATGTTGTCTTCTTTAATTCCGACGATCATTTGAAAAATCACTCATTCCTCTATGATGAAGAACAAGACAAGTGGAATATTTCTCCGGCATACGACATCACTTACTCCTTGAATCCGTTGATGAACTACACAAGAACCAGCAGGGCTTTATCGATAAATGGAAAACGAATTGATATTACCTTGGAAGATGTCCTTACCATTGCCGAAACATTCACAATTAAAAATCCTAAAAAGGTAATTCAGGAAATTCAAGATGCCATTGCTTATTGGA
>CANJNE010000123.1 GCA_947475275.1 Flavobacteriales bacterium
AAAGCGTTGTAATGTTTTATTACTTCAGCCAATTCAATTTTTAATGCGTTTTCCATTATGATTGCTATCAATTAAAAAACGCGCCTCTTTCGATTGCGCGTTTCAATATATTTTGTTTTAAAGCGAAAAAATTACAATTTTCCCAATTCCTCTTTTACCAGGGAGGAGATAACCTTACCATCCGCTTGACCAGCCAAAGAGGCCGATAAAGTTCCCATCAATTTTCCCATGTCTTGTGGACCAGTAGCTCCTAAATTAACTATTGCTTCTTTAACTTTGGCTCTAACATCCTCTTCAGAGAGCATTGCCGGCAGATAAGCCTCAATAACATTCGCTTGAAACAATTCATCAGCAGCCAAATCTTCTCGACCTTGAGCAATATAGATTTGATAAGTTTCCATTCGCTGTTTGTGCAACTTCATACAAATCTTAACAGCTGTTTCTTCTGAAACCTCCCCTCCAGAACCAGAGGTTGCTTCAAGCAATAATTTGGATTTGATGTCACGCAAAGCTGCTAACTTTTCCTTTTCTTTAGCCAGCATTGCATTTTTTATATCGCTATTTATTCTCTCAGTAAATGTCATTAGTCTACGTTATCGTGCAAGAAATTGTTATTTCTAAGTGTTCCACCGTTTTCATCTCGACCAACACCATATCTACCTAAATTTTCTTCTGAGCTTCTGTTTGACATATCAAGATTGATGTTACGTCTAACGAATGCTGGTTCATTTTCAAATTCAGTTATACCTTCTGCTTTTTTTAATTTTGAAGTATATTCTTGAATTTTAGAAAGTCGATCCTGTGTTCTTCTTTGTTGTTCTTCAGGTGACAACACTGGACGCGCGTTAACACTATCAATATTCAATTTCTCTTCTGAATCATCTTGTAAAACAAATCGCACAACCTCTTTCTCTTCTTCAACCGTATCTTTAACCTCTTTAGTGGTGGTAGTATTTGGATTTGTTGGCAATACCCAATCAAACTCCATTTCAGGTTGTTCCTTGGCTACTGGCTCAGTGACATAATTGTTGGTATATCCTGTTACTGTAGATTCATTTTTTTTATCTTCTTCTTGGGGCTTAAGAAAAGGTTGTTCTTCTTTTTTTACCTCAGATGTGTTATTCTGAAAAACAGACTGTGTTGGTGAATTCAGGGGAGAAACAATTTCTTTCTTTTGGTCATCCTCTAATGTCACTATTTTTTTTTCAGGTGCTTTTTCAAAGCCCGTAATTGGATGAGCTTGAAAACCTGTAGCGATAATGGTTACAGATAATTTGTCTCCTAGGGAAGCATCATGGCCGTGACCCCAAATTACATCAGCAGTTGAACCTGCTTCATCTTGTATGTAATCAGTGATTTCCGTGATTTCATCCATCAATACTTCCTTATCACCATATGTAATGTTCAACAAGACATATTGTGCACCACTGATATCATTATCGTTTAATAATGGAGATGTAAGCGCTTGCTGAACGGCTAATGTTGCTCTATTTTCACCTTCAACAGCAGCACTTCCCATAATTGCCACGCCACTATCCTTCATAACCGTTCTGACATCGTTGAAATCGACATTGATTGAACCTGTCACAGCAATTACCTCAGCGATACCTTTTGCAGCGGTTGTCAAAACATCATCAGCCTGAGCAAATGCACTACCTAGTGTAAGGTTTCCAGTAATTTCTCGCAATCTTTCGTTATTGATAACCAAAAGCGTATCTACATTTTGGCGCATTTTCTCTAAGCCTTCCTCAGCTTGTTGTCTTCTTTTTCTTCCCTCAAAATTGAATGGAACAGTTACAATACCAACTGTAAGAATACCCATTTCTTTAGCTGTTTGCGCAATAACGGGTGCAGCTCCAGTACCTGTGCCACCACCAAGTCCAGCGGTAACAAAGACCATTTTGGTATTTTTCCCTAAGACTTCACGTATTTCTTCAATGTTTTCAATAGCCGCATTCATTCCAATTTCTGGAATTGCACCAGCGCCTCTACCTTCTGTCAAAGATGGACCTAACTGAATTTTATATGGCACAGGAGAAATATCCAGTGCTTGTCGGTCTGTATTACAAACGACAAAATCCACCCCATAGATTCCTTGACCGTACATGTGATTAACTGCATTGCTACCGCCGCCTCCAACGCCAATAACTTTGATTATTGAGCTCGTATCTTTAGGTATATCAAATTCCATCATAATGCTTTTTCTGTGTTACAAAGTTAAATAATTTATTCGTCATCTGTCTTAAACCAAGTCATACCTTTTTTCAACAGTGTTTCAAAAATTTGCCCTCGATTTTTTTCTCCATGGGTTCGAATTTTACCGGGACTAGCAGGATCTAATACTTTACCTACTTTCTCCATTGATTCAAAACCTTTAAGTACCAGACCAATACCTGTTGAATACATCGGACTCGTAAGATTCTCAATACTATTGGTGCTAGCGAGGTGTTCAGTAGGATAACCTATTCTGGTATCCATTCCAGTTATGTACTCAAACAACTGTTTTACATGTTTCAATTGAGCACCTCCTCCGGTTACCACTATTCCAGCAATTAATTTTTTACTGTAACCAGAATTTAAGATCTCATAGTGAACCAACTCGACGATCTCCTCCATTCTAGCTTGAATAATTCTAGCTAAATTTCTAACCGTAATTTCTTTCGGGTCTCTACCTTTCAAACCAGGAATACAAACCACTTCATTGTTGTGGCATTCAGATGCCAATGCAGAACCAAACTGTACCTTTAAACTTTCAGCATGTTTTTTCATGATGGTACAACCCTCCTTAATATCTTCAGTAATCACATCACCACCAAATGGGATTACAGCGGTATGACGAATAATTCCTTCATGAAAAATAGCTACATCTGTTGTTCCTCCGCCGATATCGACCAATACTACGCCAGCCTCTTTCTCTTCATCACTCAATACTGCATCGGAGGAGGCAATAGGTTCTAGAATAATTTCTTTTACTTCAAGATCGGCCTTTTCTACACATCTTTTAATATTCATCAAAGCGCTAACTTGCCCTGTAATGATATGGAAATTTGCCTCAAAACGACAGCCAAGCATCCCTATAGGATCTTTAATCCCTTGTTCATTATCAACTATATACTCTTGAGGTAAAACCGTAATGATCTCTTCGCCTGGTGTCATCACCAACTTATACATGTCTTCAATTAGTACATCAACATCTGATTGAGAAATTTCTTCATCTACTTGCTTGCGCGTATGTATCCCTCTCAATTGAAGACTCTTTATGTGTTGCCCTGCAACTCCAACGTTTACAACTCTTATCTTCAACTCCCCTTCAACCCTTTGTTGTGCTTCTTCAACAGCAAGTTTTATAGAATGTATTGTTCTTTCAATATTAGATACGACACCTCTTTTTACTCCTAAAGATTCACTTTTCCCCATTGAGAGAATTTCAATTTTTCCGTGGTCGTTTTTTTTACCCACGAAACAGGCTATTTTCGTTGTACCTATATCTAATCCAACAACAATTTTCGACATATTGAATTTATTTATCTATTGTTTTTATCTCATCCCGTTTGGTACAAACAATTTGGTTGTTGTATTTCAAACTAATGGTTTTATACTTTTCCCAACCTTCGTAAGGAATTGCTTCTTTGTAAAAAACTTTGAGTTTTGAAAATTTCTCTTC
The DNA here is from genome assembly GCA_947475275.1 of Flavobacteriales bacterium. Lineage (GTDB taxonomy): Bacteria > Bacteroidota > Bacteroidia > Flavobacteriales_D > Crocinitomicaceae > M0103. The sequence continues at coordinate 3,665 of CANJNE010000123.1, forward strand.
AATGCTTTTTTCAGTATCGGCTTTTCCAAATTCAATTTTTTGCTCTCCAACAAGCGGAATAATGAGCATTTGACCGTCTTTTTGCACATAAACCTGTCCTATTAAAGCATGCAAGAAGGGATCGTTGCAAACATAATTGGAAATTCGGTACACATCGTCGAGGAAAAGAATACTTTTCAAAGAATCGTTGTTAATAATTTGATCCACGGATGGGGTAGAGAGATCATCATTAATTTCCCCTGAAAATAATAGTAATCTGGCTGAATGCGTTGGTGAAATTGGCAGCGATTTCCCTTCTTTATCCATGTAAAATGATTCTCCTCTTTTATTAAAAATTCTGGCGACAGGTTTCCGCAATGAGAGTTCTATGCTCCAGCTATTTCCAATGTTTGCAAATACGTCAACCGCTTTTACCTCTGGCATTTTAGCAATGTACTGTTCTAGCTTATTTACATCCAATTGCTCCATTAACTGATTATCATACAAGTAACCATCAGCTTTTAATCTAGTTAGGAGTTCATCTTCAGTAAGAAAAGTATATTCTCCTTCGACATGTATTAAAATTTCAGGCGAAAGCAAAATTTTACTAGCCTGAGTGCTTTTTGTAAGGCCTAACGTAATTGAAACCCCTATTATAAGTAAGCACCAAAAAGCTATTTTTATCCACTTTTTCATAGCCACTTCTGTCTCAAATTATCAATTATCAAATCAATATTACCTGCACCGATGGTCAAAAGCAATTCGGGTTTATACTGAGAAAAGAAGTTTATAACCTGCTCATGATTCAATAAATGCTTTTGAGTATTTTTAACCTTTTGAAGCAGCGCATCGCTTGTAACTCCTGGAATTGGCAATTCCCTAGCAGGATATATTGGCATCAATAGCAGTTCATCCAATCGACTCAATTCCTCAACAAAACCATCAAAAAAATCTTTTGTTCTCGAAAAAAGATGCGGTTGGAAAACACCGGTTATTTTTTTATCTGGATAGAGTAATTTAACCGAATCTATTAGGGCTTTAAGTTCAGTTGGATGATGCGCATAATCATCTATGTAAACAAAATCATCAGTTCTAACTATGTACTCAAACCTTCTTTTCACGCCTAAAAATGATTCCAATCCCGCTCTAATGGTTTGCTCATCAATTCCAAGTGTATGCGCCATTGCAATGCATGCCAATGCATTTTCGGCATTGTGAATTCCAGGAATACCAAGTTTAACATTTAAAAGCATTCCAAAAGGAGTCCTAACATCCATTTGAAAAAAACCATCATAAAACTTCAGATTGAAGGCTGAATAATCTGCGGAATTTGAGTCAACAGCATAGGTATATCGCTTTTGATTTGATACAATTGGTAAACCTTCTCTGGTAATCAACCATCCTTGCGGATTCACCAAACTTGCAAAATCGCGAAAACCTTGAACAAATTCCTCGTTATTCTCATAGATATCGAGGTGATCTGGGTCAACAGATGTAATGATTGCTGAATAAGGATGTAATTGTAAAAAGGAACGGTCAAATTCATCAGCTTCAACAACGGTGTATTCAGTTTTAATTTTATGGAGAACTAAATTTGAATTGAAGTTAACAGCAATTCCTCCAAGAAAAGCATCGCAACCAAGCTCTGATTGGGCAAGTATCCAAGACATCATAGAACTTGTGGTTGTTTTACCATGTGTACCTGCTATTGCAATTGTTTTAGACACGTTGCTTATTAAACCTAAAACTTCACTTCTTTTGGCAATATGAAACCCATTGGTCTTAAAAAAAATCAATTCAGAATGATCAGAGGGAACTGCCGGGGTATAAACAATTAAAGAATTTTCCTTCGATAAAAATGATAATGGTATTAAAGAAATATCGTCTTCGTAATGTATTTCAATTCCTAAACTTTCTAAATCCTTAGTAAGCAGTGAAGCGGTTTTATCATATCCAGCAACATTCCAATTTAATTGCTTAAAATATTTAGCCAATGCCGACATTCCTATGCCACCAATCCCAATGAAATAGGCTCGTTTAAAATCTGATAATATTGCCTTTTTGGTACTCACTTTTAGGTTAAAATATTTTCAATTATATCTACAATATGTTTGGTAGCCTCAGGCCTAGCAAATTTTACTAATGCCGTGGACATTTCTTTCCGTTTACTTTCATTCATCAGTAAGTTCTTTACATTTTCTACAAGCTTACTTCTAGCCTCGCTATCTTTTACCAACAAAGCGGCATTTTGATCGACCAAAGCCATTGCATTTTTGGTTTGATGATCTTCGGCTACGTTAGGAGACGGGACAAGAATAGTTGGCTTACCTATTAAGCTTAATTCAGAAACTGATATTGCTCCGGCTCTTGAAACAATGATGTCAGCCAAAGCATAAGCGTAATCCATTCTATCAATAAATTTTAGCAATCTAATAGTACCAACTGTTTTCCCCACCACATCAGCATTAATGGCTTCGAAATTTGTTTTGCCACATTGCCAAATAACCTGAAAATCAGCATTGCTAATTTCATCATAATGCTTCTGCACTGTTTCATTTAAGGTTCTAGCACCTAAACTGCCTCCAATGAATAGGACAGTTGGCTTATCCATCGACAAACCAAAGTAAGCAGCGGCAGCTTCTTTTTTTCCTGAAATATCTACCATATCACATCGGACAGGATTTCCGGTAATGGTAATCTTTTCTTTTGGAAAGAACTTCTCTAATCCTTCATAAGCGGTGCAAATTGCCGAAACTTTTTGAGCAAGTAATTTATTTGTTTTTCCGGGAAATGAATTTTGTTCTTGAATAATAGTAGTTACTTTCAACCAAGTCGCCATTTTTAAGGTTGGACCACTTGCATATCCTCCAACACCAATTACAACCTGCGGTTTAAAAGCCTTTATTATTTTGCGAGCCTTCAAGAGGCTTCCGATTATTTTAAATGGTAAAAGAAAATTGGATAAAGAAAATTTTCTTTGAAAACCTGCAATTTTAA
>CANJNE010000124.1 GCA_947475275.1 Flavobacteriales bacterium
CTTGGCTGGCAGCCAAGGGGTCGTGGGTTCGAGTCCCATCTTCTCCACAAAGTCTCGCGAAAGCGAGACTTTTTTTATTTACATTGGGACGAGAAGTTTATCCGCCGCAGTGAAAAGTAGGCGGAAGTCCCATCTTCTCCACAAAGCCTCACACATGTGAGGTTTTTTTTATTCTTTTTGGGACGAGAAGTTTATCCGCAGCTGAGAAATGAAGGCTGAAGTCCCATCTTCTCCAAAAAGCCTCACTGTGAGGCTTTGTTATTTCGCGATGATAAGTTTAATCTTCGAATCATTTTGTTGAAAATATCTCTCATCATACGGTAAATCACACTTCCTAAATTTCTAACTTTAATCGCGTTAATTTTGTTCCATGTATATTGTTTTTGATACCGAAACCACTGGTCTTCCAAGAGACTGGAATGCTCCCATTACCGATACCTCGAATTGGCCTAGGGTGGTGCAGTTGGCATGGCAATTACATGATGAATTTGGGCAAATCATAGAACATCAGGATTTTTTAGTGATTCCTGATGGTTTTGATGTGCCCTTTGATGCGGAAAAGGTACACGGTATCTCTACCCAATTGGCAGCTTCCTATGGTGAACCGCTAGATATTGTTATTCAAAAGTTCCTGAGCGTACTTGAAAAGGCGGATTTTCTTGTAGGACACAATGTTGGCTTTGATGTCAATGTTTTATCTTGTGAATTGGTGCGTCTCGGTATTCCAACTTCCGTATTAGAGAAAGCGGTTTTAGATACTTGTACAGAAGCTACGGCTGTGGTCGTTGGTATTCCAATGGGTAAAGGGCGCTACAAGAAACCTACACTTTCTGAACTCTACCAAAATTTATTTCAAGAACAATTCGCAGAGGCACACAACGCAACTGCAGACGTCGAAGCTACCGCAAGATGTTTTTTTGAATTGATTCGTAAAAATCATTTTTCAAAGGAGGAATTAAGAAAAGAAGCCTCATATTTAAACGCGTTTATATCCAGTAACCCATCGACTTTCCAACTGTTAGGATTGAAGCATGTCAATCTGAAAAGTTTAAGTCAGACTTTAATTCAACAGGATTCAAATGAAAATATTTCTCCGCCTGTAAATAAAGAATCGGATTTAAGCCATTTGCCTTTCGCTCATTTGCATAACCATACACAGTTCTCAATATTACAATCAACGATTACTATTCAAGCGCTTGTTAAAAAAGCAGTGGAGTACAATATGCCGGCTGTAGCTTTGACCGATACTTCCAACATGATGGGCGCATTTCTTTTTGAAAAAACCGTTACCGAGCATAATAAAGGTGTTCGTTCTAGAAATGCACTTGCTCAAGAAAATGGGGATGAACTTGAAAATGAATTATTACCAATAATAGGAGGAGAGTTTTACGTATGTAGAAATAGACTGGATAAAACCCAAAAAGATAATGGCTACTTGGTTGTGCTACTCGCAAAAAATAAAAAGGGCTACCAAAATTTAATCAAACTGGCCTCATACGCATATACGGAAGGAATGTATTATGTGCCGAGAATCGATAAATCACTCTTGGTGCAGTACAAAGAGGATTTGATTTTTCTTTCAGGAAGTTTATACGGTGAGATATCCAATTTACTCCTAAATGTTGGTGAAAATCAAGCTGAGGATGCACTCCTCTGGTGGAAACAGGAATTTGGTAACGATTTCTACTTGGAAATCATGCGTCATGGGCAGGACAATGAAGATCGTATAAATAAGTCATTGATTAAATTTTCAGAAAAACACAATGTAAAACTTGTAGCCACCAACAATACTTATTACATAGACAAAAAGGATGCTGAAGCTCATGATGTCTTGCTTTGTGTTAAAGACAATGAATTGGTTTCTACCCCAAAGGGAAACGGAAGAGGCTATCGTTATGGATTGGAAAATCAAGAGTACTTCTTCAAAAGTCAAGAAGAAATGCATATTTTGTTTGCAGATATACCTGACGCTATTGAATCTATTCAAGAAATTCTTTCCAAATGTGAACCTTACACTTTGTCACGTGATGTTCTTTTACCGGCTTTCGAAATTCCAGAGGAATTTATAGATTCACAAGATGAACTTGATGGAGGTAAGCGAGGTGAGAACAATTACTTAAGATATCTTACATATGAAGGTGCAAGAAAACGCTATGTTGAACTAACAGATGAAATTCAGGAACGACTGGATTTTGAATTGACTACTATAGAAAAAACAGGTTATCCGGGTTATTTCTTAATTGTTCAGGATTTTTGTCAAGCTGCACGTGATATGGGAGTTTCCGTAGGTCCAGGAAGAGGTTCTGCAGCGGGTTCTGCTGTTGCTTATTGTACAGGAATTACAAACGTTGATCCTATCAAGTACGATCTCCTTTTTGAGCGTTTCTTGAATCCGGACAGGGTTTCCATGCCCGATATTGATATCGATTTTGATGATGAAGGCCGCGGGAGAGTTATAGATTGGGTTATTCAAAAATATGGTTCGAATCAAGTAGCGCAAATCATTACTTATGGCACCATGGCTGCAAAGTCTTCCATTCGAGATACAGCGCGTGTTATGGATCTACCATTAACTGAAGCCGATCGCATTGCGAAGATGGTTCCTGATTTATCACTCAAGAAACTATTTGATATGAGTGATGCCGAATTGGCAGAAAAATTAAGAAACAATCAGGATGATTTAGCAAAAGCAAAGGAACTCAGACAACTTTATAAAGGTTCAGATTTATCTGCAGCAGTTGTTCGTCAAGCCCAGAAACTGGAAGGTTCTGTCCGAAATACTGGAATTCATGCTTGCGGGGTCATCATTACGCCCGATGATATTACCAATTTTGTTCCTGTTGCAACTGCTAAGGATTCTGAGATGTATTGCACCCAATACGACAACTCGGTTGCTGAATCAGCTGGCTTGCTAAAAATGGACTTTCTTGGTTTAAAGACTTTGACACTCATCAAAGATGCCGTCAGAAATGTAAAGCAAACAAAAGGCATTGATTTAGATCCTGATAGTTTCCCGATTGATGATGAAAAAACATATCAATTGTTCCAAAGAGGTGAAACCGTCGGGATTTTCCAGTACGAATCTACAGGCATGCAGAAATACATGCGTGAGCTTAAGCCTACGGTTTTTGCCGATTTGATTGCTATGAATGCGCTTTACAGGCCAGGACCACTTGAATACATTCCTTCCTTTATCAAACGCAAACACGGAGAAGAAGCAATTGTATACGACTTAGATGACTGCGAAGAGTATTTGAAGGAAACATACGGTATCACAGTTTATCAGGAGCAAGTAATGCTCTTGTCGCAAAAACTTGCAGGTTTCTCCAAAGGTGAAGCCGATACTTTGCGAAAAGCAATGGGGAAGAAACAAAAGGAAGTTCTAGATAAAATGAAACCTTTGTTCCTAGAAAGAGGCGCTGATAAAGGACATAATATTGAAAAGCTCGAAAAAATATGGAAGGATTGGGAAGCTTTTGCCTTGTATGCCTTCAATAAATCCCATTCTACATGTTACGCTTGGATTGCCTACCAAACTGCGTATTTGAAAGCAAATTATCCAGCAGAATATATGGCTTCTGTTTTGTCGAATAACATGAACGACATGAAGCAGGTTACCTTTTTCATGGAAGAATGTCGAAGAATTGGTTTGGCAGTGCTAGGTCCTGATGTCAACGAGTCGAATTATTTCTTTACTGTAAATAAAGAGGGTGCTGTCCGTTTTGGTTTAGGAGCGATTAAAGGATTAGGAAGCTCTCCAGTTGATGCCATCATTTCTGAACGCAAGGAGAATGGTCCGTTTGTATCTGTTTTCGATTTTGCAAAACGAGTAAATCCAAGAAATTGTAACCGAACGACATTTGAATCACTTGTTTATGGCGGAGGCTTTGACTCTTTTAAAGAAATGCATCGCGCTCAGTTTTTTGTTGAAGATACTAAAGGAAGATTATTTTTGGATAGCATCATGAGGTTTGGAGCGGAATATCAAAAAAATCTAAATTCCCCGCAAATTGATATTTTCAGCACAGGAGATGAAAGTTCCAATTTGCCTGAACCTGTAATTCCAAAGACTGAAGAGTGGGGGACCGTATATAGGCTGAACAAAGAAAAAGAAGTTATTGGGATTTTTATTTCTGGTCACCCACTTGACGATTTTAAAGTTGAAATCAATTCATTTTGTAATGGTACGGTTGAAATGTTAAACCATATGCCTCTAAATCGGGGGCGAGATTTGCATATTCCGGCTATAATAACTGAAGCAGAGCATCGATTTACTAAAAATGGTGATCCTTTTGGGACTTTAACCATTGAAGATTATCACGATTCTTATAAATTATTCTTGTGGCGTGAAAACTATTTAAAGTTTCGACATTTTATTCAACCTGGAACTTTTGTTGCTATAAAGGGAAAGATTGAAATTCCTCCAAGAAGAAGTGAATTAGAATTTGTAATACATGCTATTGAACTGCTTCAAAATCTTAAAGAAAGTAAAGCGAAAAGCATTCATTTAAAGGTTTCTTCAAAAGCTATAACGCATAGTTTGGTGATGGATATTAATAAATTATGTCAGTCCAATGAAGGCAAATGCTCATTGCATTTTACTGTTTTCGATCAATTGGATGATTTGGAAGTTCGTATGACTTCTAAAACCATTAAAGTAAATCCTACGAACACCTTTTTTAATGAATTGGATAAACTGGATGTGACTTACGAAATTCGATAGTTAATCGATTAAGTCGCGCAATTCAGTTAACTCTTCAACTTTCTTTGCATTACCAACTTGTTGGAAGGCTGCAATTAGATTGGTTATCATACGTCTAATTATTGCTGAATTTGGACATGGTTCAAAAAACTCTCTGTAATGAGGCATTTGTAAACCATCTAAAAACTCACATACAGCATTATTGTCTAATAAACTACCTTTTGAAAAAGGATTGATGTAAAAAAGTACACCATATTTATTGTTGTTTTCCAAAAGCAACTGAGAGTTGTTTTCGTCTAAATAGGCAAGTATAAAATGATTTGGTAGATTGACACCATAAACTGGTAAGTCTAATGATTGGGCTATGATACTATAGATTAATGATAAGCTCAGTGGGTTCCCTTTCTTAAACTCGATAACAGTATTAATGCAAGAGTTTAAAGGTGAATGAAAGTTTTTGGTGTCGCCATGAAAATTGTAAGTACTGAAAAATATTTTATTGAATACTTTAATGTTTTCAAAAGCGGTCATATTTGGATTGATTTCTAGCCAAATATCTTTCCTTATTTTTTGTATGGTTTGCGTTATTATGGCTTCATCAAGCTGAGGATAATTATACTTAGCAACAATCAAAGCGCCCTCAAGTAAATCTTTATCTACTGATCTCGACCACATCAACATTTGCTTTTTAACATCTTCGAATTGAATTTCCTGCATAAGGTTTTCAAGTCGTGATTGCAAAAGCAATGAGCTATTTTCATTTTCCCATGATTGCTCAAGATAAGGGATAGCCGTTGACCCAATAGATTTTAATTGATCCCTTACATGAACGTAAATATGTTCATCAGGATCATCAATCAATGTTATCAGCGCTTTTATTGAAGATTCAGGATGCATACAATGTCAAATTTAGTTTGAGTTGGTATTGACTTTCAATAGAATAGACTATGTTTATCAAATTGCTATTGTTAATTTCATCAAAACACTAACAAAACTGAAACTTTTTCAATGTTACGCCGTTAGAGTACTTACGGATCAATTATTAACATCTACAGGTTAAGAAAGAAGGAGTCTCAGTTGAGGCTCCTTTTTTTATGTATGAATTTCATTATATTTGAAAAGTTAAATTATTTGTATGTTCAAAATATTTGGTGCAATTGTACTTTGTTTAAGTATCGTTTCATGTAAAACTTGTAAAGATTCAAATCCTCCCATTGAAGCATCACCAGCTATGGATTATTCTGATTCAACAATTGTTGGAAAAGTTTTCGTTGGTGATACATGTCCACTATATATTGAAGCTTACGAAGGAGAAAACAGGGTTATTTTGTATCCAGTGAATCTTGATGAAAGTTTACAATTTACAGGAGCATTCATACGTTTTCGATATACATTAAGCAGAGCTAAACAACCTTCTACCTGTGTTGTAGACAAAGTTGTTTCTTTGGAAAATGTTGAACAATTGCGTTAAGTATTCAGCTTATTTGTTTTTGCGAAATAAAATCCCAGCACAAGTAAGCTAGCGTTTTACCAACTGTTTTCTTTTCGATTTCATTAATGGCAGCTCCTTCGGTCAGATGCAAGTACTTTGTTTCCTTAAGTGAACCTAATTTTTGAACCAGATACCGCACTTGATCCAATTGAAAACCGGAAGGTGTAAATGCGGAGCTAGGCATCATAGAAATACTATCTAAATCAATGTCCAATCCAACAATTTTATTTTTAGCTTTTGCAGATATGAAATTTATATCATCATAAAAACCATCTGGATTTTTGATGTAGTCCTCGAAAAAGGTGTA
>CANJNE010000125.1 GCA_947475275.1 Flavobacteriales bacterium
CGCTTGCAGCAATTGCTTTATTTTCATGTGATGCTGTAAATCATCTGTATTATTCCGTACAAAATAAGACCGCTAAAAATATACATTTACATATTCCATATTATCCACTTGAACCTCTCCATGGAGAATTCAGCGCAATAACAGACACAATAATCGAGATTAAACCAAATGAATCTATATGGTTAGGAACCTCTCTTATGGATATTGACTTTCCATGGGCTACCAAGAACATATACAAAGAAAATCCAGGAATATGTGGCTTAGAGCTGATTAAAAATGACACTGTAATAAAGCTTGATTGTTCCAATTCAAGTTGGAAGTACAATAAAAGGTGGTCAACTTTAAAAATAAGAAACACCAAAGCACAACAATGATCATAAAACTTGGTATAGGATATAGTTTCCGAAAGTTTTCAGCTGTTACATGGCCTTTTCAATCAAGAACAGATCAAAAAAAGTTTAGAATCTTTACAATACGTTTATCAATAGTTGCTTTTCTTCTCATTCACTTGAATTCATGCAACGGACAAACTAAAAATAATAAATCAGAAATTGAAGGAAATCAAATAAATTCAATTCTGCAAAATAACGACTTGAAGTCGACTGTCAACAGTATTGATAGGAATATAAGAAGCATTTTTCAAGACAGCAAGGGGAATTATTGGTTTGGGACAAATAGTTCGGGAGTATATCGCTATGATTCTAAATCATTAACTCAATTCACTGAGGAAGACGGTCTATCGGACAATCAAATTTTAAGTATTCAAGAAGATGAATTTGGAAATATTTGGTTCGGTACAGGTGGTTTTGGTATAACTAAATTTGATGGTACACAATTCATTATTCAATCTCAATCTAATAATTTAAACATAACTCAAGGGACGGCAACTGACTGGAAATCAAAAAACAACGATTTATGGTTTTACGCTGGTGGTGGTGTATTCAGATCCCGTAATTCTGAACTCGATTACTTACCCTTTGACTCGTTGATTCCAAAAGCAGATGCCAATAACCCTTATTCGCTAAGCCGCTTTGGGGTATATTGTATCCTTAAGGACAAAAAAGGAAATGTTTGGATTGGAACACAGGCAGAAGGAGTATGCAGATTTGATGGCAAAACACTTACTTGGTTTAAAGACAAAGGTCTGTCTGGTCCAGCTGTTCTTGGATTATTTGAGGATAGTAAGGGGGACCTTTGGTTCGGAAATAATGGCGCTGGATTGTTTAGATATGACGGTAAGATTTTAACAAATTTCACAGTGGAAAAAGGCCTCGATAATCCCGAATTTATAGCCACTGGAAAACCTGGATTAGGTACTTTGGCTCGCGTGTATTCGATAAATGAAGACAATTTTGGAAACATCTGGATTGGAACTGTTGATGCAGGAATTTGGAAATATGATGGGGACAATTTGACCAACTATACGACCAAAGATGGACTTACATGCAATGCAATAAATACAATTTACAAAGATAATTATGGAGAACTATGGTTTGGGACTGACAGTAATGGCATATGTAAATTCAATGGAACAACATTTAGTGAGTTCATTATTAAATAAATTAAAATTCTCAATAAATTGAGCAAACTTTAATTTTGAGAATTGAACATTATTAAAATGGACTTAGAAAGAAATTATATAGAAATAAACCGAAATTCCTGGAACAACAGAACTGACGCAAATTTAAATTCGGAATTTTACGACCCTTTGGAATCACAGCTTGGGTGAAGTGTTGAATAGTTTAATTGGCAATGGACTTGAAATTAAATCATTTAACGAGTATGATTATTCGCCATACAATTCCTTCAATAAAACCAAGCTGATTGAATCTAAAAAATTTAGAATTGAGCACTTGGGTGAAAAGATACCAATGGTTTTTTCATTGAAAGTTACTAAAAAAGATAACAGCTAAAATAGAACGGTTTAGCAATCATTTCTAGTTTTTTCCAGTATGCTTAAAATGTCAATATGATCAAATTCGCTCATTAGGTCAGTAGCAAAATTTACTTGAGAGGTGCGACGATCGAAGGAATTTACTGGAATCCTAATCATATTTAATATAAAAAATACGACTTTGATGTAAACTGTTCTAATTAAAGTTATTTACTTCGTATTAATAACCATTTCATAAAATCTCCAAACGTTGAGTTTAAATTTGAATACGCTTCATACAATATCTGGATTAATGATATTGATTTTCTTTTCCATAAAAGTTATTTTACATCACATATTAGTCAGGAAACAAGGTGGAAACATTAGCTTCATTTATTCTTTAATGACACCATTAACCTATTTTAATCTATACAAAGAAACTGTTGATTTCAACCAATTAATGCTCCGGAAAGTATGTAATTTATTCTTGATATTTACCCTGATTTCGCTATTTCTGAATATAACAATCGGAATATTAATGATGCCTGAATACCGTTGATATTTTTATGATATATTTAATCTAAATTTGAATCTAATGATCAAAAAAAGAACGCTTAATGAACTTGCATTTATAGTCATTTTAACATTTTTAATTCAATCGTGTTCCAAATCAGATTACAAGGTAAAGGTTAAATATACCAATGCAACGGGTAGCAAAATTGAAGGATTGAAGATTGGTGATCATAGAATTGGCAAATTAGGTATTGATGAAGAAACTAAAAATATTCCTTATCAAGAATTCCGGTTTGATTCCGGTTTGCCCGACGAACCCATAGTTGGAAAAATAGATGGAGAGAAAACCCTTGATTATTCCACTTTTTATAATTGCGGAACGCAGAAGTATGCTGTATCTGAAGGATCGTTTGAAATTGAGATTAAAAAAGTAGAAATCGACGACAAAACATATCTCCTTCTTAATTTGAAGTAAAAATAAGCTGATCTGTAACAATTTTTGATTTTGAATGATTAGAAAAATTCCTCTTCTTTACTTTATAGTATTTAACTTATTGACATCTTGTAGTTTCAATGGCTCAATAATTAAAGAGCATGTGGATATTGAGTTTTATACTTACGAACAGGATGCTAAAATTAAAGCTTCAGCAATGCCTGTGCTAAAACCCAATAGGATTTTACAACAATTTAGCAGAAGATTTGACTATTTGTTAATAAATACATCTAAAATTCATCTTCCTCAAAAGGCTAATAAAAGGTCTCAAATTTGGAGTTTATACCCAGATACCGCTGAACTGAAACAGCGCTACATAAAAATATTTATCAGGGATCGAAAGTTGGAAAATTATTTCGAAACTACTATTGGTGCTATTCAAAACAAGACCAATAGAAAAATTAAATTCTCATCCGAGGAAATGATGGAAGTGGCTTCAAAGTTCTTTTATTGTGATAGCGTCTTTCCAGATACAACTGTGCAATCGCATATTTGCATTGGACTCAATGGAACAAAAGAAGCCAATTGGAAAAAAGATTACACAATTCTTGAAGCATTCTGTTATGAAGCAATCTTTAGTGATATTGACAAAGAGCATTCTGCTATTGACGAAGAATATACCACCGAGAAACAGATGGCTTGTGTTAAATTTAAAACTTCAATTGCATCACTTAACCTTTACTTGATAGATGTAAGAAATGAACTTTTTATGAAAATAAAACAAAATGCCATTATCAAAAAAGCCCTTCTGTCCTATTATGAACAGAACTACGAAAATTTGGCTTTTAAGCTAGTTGACTAGCGTTTTCAACCCAATCAATTCGCCAACAACTTGTGTGAAGGTGCAAACTTGGTTAAGGTAATACCTTCAACAGCTTTGGTGTATTCTTCGATAGTCGGTGTTCTTCCTAAAATCGTTGATAATACTACAACCGGAGTCGAGGAAAGTAATGATTCCCCTTTTTTACCATCGGTATCTTCCACAACACGACCTTGGAACAAACGTGTTGAGGTAGCCATAACAGTATCTCCTTTTTCGGCTTTTTCTTGGTTCCCCATACACAAGTTGCATCCAGGACGTTCCAAATACAGCATGTTTTCATATTTGGTTCTGGCTTCTGCTTTTGGTGCATCATCATTGAATTCAAATCCAGAGTATTTTTGCAATACTTCCCAGTCTCCTTCAGCTTTTAATTCATCAACAATATTATAGGTTGGAGGAGCAACAACGAGGGGTGCTTTGAATGCAACTTTACCGTATTGCGCTTCAACATTTTTAAGCATTTGAGCCAATATTTTCATATCACCTTTATGCACCATGCAAGAACCAATAAACCCAAGATCTACTTGTTTTGTGCCTCCATAGAACGACAATGGTCGAATGGTATCGTGTGTATATCTCTTTGAAACGTCTTTGTTATTAACATCAGGGTCAGCGATCATTGGTTCAGCAATTTGATCCAAATCAACAACAACATCGGCGTAATATTTTGCATTTCTATCTGGAGCTAATGCAGGTTTTTCACCTGATTGAATTTCAGTTATTCGTTTATTCGCTTTATCAATCAATCCTTGAAGAACTTGATTTTTATTATCCATTCCTTTATCAATCATGATTTGGATTCGACTTTTTGCAATTTCCAATGATTCGATTAACGTTGCATCTTCAGATATACAAATTGAAGCTTTAGCTTTCATTTCTGCTGTCCAGTCGGTAAATGTAAATGCTTGGTCAGCTGTCAACGTTCCTATGTGCACTTCAATCACACGACCTTGGAATACATTTTCGCCCCCGAATTGTTGCAACATTTGCGCTTGGGTTGCATGCACCACATCACGGAAATCCATGTAACTTTTCATTTCGCCTTTGAATGTAACTTTCACGGATTCTGGAATCGGCATTGATGCTTCACCAGTTGCTAATGCTAAAGCTACAGTACCTGAATCGGCACCAAATGCGACACCTTTAGACATTCTGGTATGAGAGTCACCTCCAATGATGATTGCCCAGTCGTCGATTGTGATATCATTCAATACTTTGTGAATAACGTCTGTCATAGAATGGTAAACACCTTTCGGATCGCGAGCTGTGATCAATCCGAATTCATTCATGAATTTCATCAATTTCGGAATATTAGCTTGTGCTTTTTTATCCCAAACAGAAGCTGTATGACAACCTGATTGATAGGCACCGTCTACAATTGGAGAAATAACAGTTGCAGCCATAGATTCCAATTCTTGAGCTGTCATTAAACCTGTTGTATCTTGAGAACCTACAATATTAACTGTAACTCTGACATCCGAACCAGCATGCAAAACTTTTCCTGGCGTATTTCCAACTGCATTTCTATTAAAGATTTTTTCAACTGCAGTTAGTCCTTGACCTTCATTGGAGACTTCTTTTGATGGTGCGAATACAACTGGAGGTGTAATTCCCAATGTTTTGGCTGCGAATGTTTGAATCTTTTTACCAAAAACGATAGCGTATGAACCACCCGCTTTAATAAATTCCATTTTTTGTGGAGTCAAGGCCTTTGAAATATCAATTAACTCTTGATCACCGAGATATAATTTTTTAGTTTTTGTGTTTATGATTAAAACGGTACCCGTTTCAATGGAATATTTTTGTTCTAATATGGGATCTCCATTTTCATCGCGTACCACATTCCCTTCTGCATCTGTCTTTTTTACCCAATTTTTTAAATCAAGACCGATTCCTCCCGTTACATCAACTGTTGTTAAGAAAATAGGAGAAATACCATTGGTTCCACCAACAATGGGTGCTATGTTTACGAAAGGTACGTATTGACTTGCTTGTTTTCCTGTCCAAAGCGCTACGTTGTTAACACCTGACATACGAGAAGAACCTACCCCCATTGTACCTTTTTCGGCTATGAGCATCACACTTTTGTCTGGATGCATTTCTCGAAGTGATTTGATTTCATCTTGAGCTTGGCTTGAAATCATACATTTCCCGTGCAATTCTCTATCAGAACGTGAGTGCGCTTGATTCCCAGGAGATAATAAATCTGTTGAAATATCACCTTCACCGGCAATAAATGTAACAATCTTAATTTCTTCAGGGACTTCAGGTAATTTTGTAAAAAAGTCTGCCTTCGCGTAACTCTCCAAAATTTCTTTAGCAATAGGATTGCCAGATTCATACGCAACCTTTAAACGATCTGCATCAGCATCATACAAGTAAACTTGCGTTTTCAATACTTCAGCAGCATTTCTAGCAATTTCGGTTATGTTTCCCAAAGCCAAATCTAGTAATACGCCGATTGAAGGACCACCTTTCATGTGAGAGAGTAGTTCAAAAGCAAATTGTGGTGTTATTTCATTCACTTTTTCATCTCCAAGAATAATTTGTTTCAAGAAATTCGATTTGGCTCCAGCAGCTGGTGTAGTTCCGGGCAAGGTATTGTATATGAAGAAACTCAGAGAGTCTTCACGGTATACATTACTTGTATCTTTAATTTGATCAACAATATCATTCAATAATTCAGCGCTATCGATTGGTTTTGGATGAAGGCCTTGAGCTTTTCTTTCCTCTATTTCTTTAATGTATTCTTGGTAATGGTTCATAATATGATCGTTTTTATTC
>CANJNE010000126.1 GCA_947475275.1 Flavobacteriales bacterium
GTTCCGGTATTTTGAAGGGTGTCAGGAAAAAACCTTGCGAAACCACTACCCATATTGATTAATGAGAAAGATGATGGATCCATTGTCACAGGAATATTGTACAAATGCTGATAATAAACTTCAGAACGCACATTCAAATTCTTCTTAAATGTTTTTTCATATCCCAATGCTGAATGTAAACTTCTCGAAAAATCCATGTTTTTATTGTGGTAAACTTTGGCTCCATTTGCATCTAAAAGGTGATAAGTATATATGTAAAGTGGTTGTGTGCTGCTGTGCATGCCTGCTCCTGCAAAGACAGATTGATTGTTTTTTAACTTCCACTTCCATCCAATACGAGGTTCGGCATAACTCACACTATTGCTTAAAGAAAAATATTGGGCATGAATTCCGGCTGTGAAATCCATTTTTTCTGTTATTCGATATTTCCATTGGATGAATGGTTGAATCAAAGCAGCAGAACCTTTGTAATCCCAACGCACTTGAAAAGCTTCATCTGTGACCAAAACTTTTGCCGAGTCAATTTGATTCATCATGAACACATCTGTATTAATTCCAAATTTAATGAGATGTTGCTTATTGATTTTGTGATTTAGACTGAAGAATCCCGAAGCTTTTGTAGTTTCAAATTGATAAGCCATTAAAGGTTTCATCGAGTCTATTCGTATCGTTACATTATCCGATTCCAAAACACGGAACAAATAATCGTGATTGGCGTGCTGCTCTTCATAAGAAAGTGCTAACGTTGATGTGATATATGTTTTTTCGCTAAGCGATTTCTTATAATTCACACCTGTAATTCCCATTGAAGTACCGAAATATTGGTCTCGATCACCTTCACCGTAAAACTCAGGAGAATACTCCGTTTGTTCTGAAATCATAATAGAAATGTTGCTTTTCCCTCCAATTCCGAAGAATGAAAGCGCCCCACCATTCTTCAACAACCAATTGAATTTAAATGCTGCATCACCATATACAGGAATTGCATCTGTACCCAATTGTATTCCTATTTTTTGAAACATACTTAATGTCGAATACCTGCCCATAACCAAATAACTTGCATTATTGTTTTTGCTCAATGGTCCCTCTGCCAATAACTCCGTTCCTAATATACCAAATTGACCCGTTAACTCATGTTTGTTAGCATTTCCATTTCGCAATTTCAAATCAAAAACGCCCGACATACTGTTTCCATATTCAGCTGGAAAAGCACTCATAAAGAAGTCGGAATTTCCTAGAATTTTGTTATTCAACACGGAAACAGGTCCTCCTGTACTGCCTGAAATTGCAAAATGAGAAGGATTTGGAATATCGACACCCTCTACCTTCCAGACTATTCCCAAAGGAGAATTCCCTCTTACAATGATATCATTTCTAGAGTCATCTGCTCCCTGAACACCTGCAAAATTCGAAGCCATACGTGCAGGATCCATGCGAGACCCAGGATAACGATTCGTTTCCTCAACACTAAACTGCTGTGAAGAAACCACAGCCATTTCATTGATGACCTCACCTTTTTTCCGCGCTGAAACAACAACTTCTTGTGTCATTTTAATCATTTCTGTCATCGGAACATTAACAATGGTTTCCCTTCCCGAATTGACTTCAATGGTAACGCTTTTGAATTCATGTGAGGCTATTTTGATCTCTAATTCATATTTACCAACTGGTACTTTTTCGATAACAAATGAACCGTCCTCTTTGGTTATTGCGCGATACTTTATTGTTGTATCTGAGGTAATAACTTCAACTTTAGCACCAAATAGTGGGTAATTGGATTCGCTGTCATAAATTTTACCCCTTACATTCTGAACTGGTTGTGCAAATAGTGTTGCACTTGATAAAAGGATAAGTCCTAAAAATAGAATAGTCTTCATAGCAGATGTTTTATTTCTTACAGCAACGTTTGTGCTTCAAGATGAAACAAAATTAAGGATTTCAAAAAATCCAAATTCGATAACTGTTAAAATATTTTCACAAATGACCTTAATAAGTATGAATTACTAATTGAATATCATTCAAACGCTCATTTAATTGAAAATCAATGGAGTGAAAAAGAAAAAAACTAAATTTTTCATTTTATTAAAAATATATTGTTGAAAGAAAATTATACTTCATCATAAAATCGCTATGATAGTTTTGGTTTTGATTTAATTTTGTCTCAGAAAATTAGCACACGGTTAACCTAACAAGCGCTGAGTTTTAATATTTAATATATATAGTAACATGTCAAAAAGAAGGTCAATAATTAGTTATGATAAATTAACTATCGATCAGAAAAAGCAAATTTTAAAAGATTTCCCTGATGGTTACATAAATCATCTTACTAGCATAAAAACTCCTACCGGGGAAACATTGGATGCGCTAATTTGGGAAACTGATGAAGTAATTTATTTGGTAAAAATAAATAAGATAACTCCAAAACCTGCTCAAATTGATGAGGAGGAGGAGGATTTCGAAGATGACTTCGAAAAAGTAGATATCAAGGAAGATGATATTGATTCAGACGATGAAGAGGAGGAGGAAGATTACGATAAACCTGAAGAGGATAGTGAGGAAGAAGAGGAATATTAAATATTTAATTTAAAAAGTAAAGGCTGATTTCTATTGGATTCAGCCTTTTTTTAATTGAAGAAATAAATTTTAAATTCAAAAAAATTACTCGTTCAATTTGAGTACCGCCATAAATGCCTCTTGAGGAACTTCTACACGACCTACTTGACGCATACGTTTTTTACCTTCTTTCTGCTTTTCTAATAATTTCCGCTTTCTGGTAATATCACCACCATAACATTTGGCAGTAACATCTTTTCTCAAAGCTTTTATTGTTTCTCTTGCTATTATTTTAGCTCCAATTGCGGCCTGAATGGGAATTTCAAATTGCTGCCTTGGTATTAACTCTTTTAATTTGACACATATTTTCTTGCCTAAATCAAAAGCATTACTGCGATGTACTAGCGCAGACAGTGCATCCAATTGCTCTCCATTTAGCAACAAATCCATTTTTATCAAATCAGAAGCCTTGTATCCTATTGGATGGTAATCAAACGATGCATAGCCTCGAGATACGGATTTCAATCTGTCATAAAAATCAAAAACGATTTCCGCCAGTGGCATTTCAAAAGTAATCTCAACCCTATCTTGCGTTAGATAAACTTGATTTTTTAATTCTCCTCGTTTTTCAATACACAAATTCATGATTTGACCTATATATTCAGCTTTGGTAATCACCTGAGCTTTAATATATGGTTCTTCAATCCGGTCGATTCCTGATGGGTCAGGTAATTCTGATGGATTATTAACTATAAATGCTTTTTCCCTATCTCTGGTCATGTAACACAAGTAAGACACGTTTGGAACCGTGGTGATTACCGTCATGTTAAATTCGCGTTCAAGGCGTTCTTGTATGATTTCCATGTGCAACATTCCAAGGAAGCCACAACGGAAACCAAAACCTAAAGCTGCAGAAGACTCAGGTTCAAAAACCAAAGAAGAATCATTGAGCTGCAACTTTTCCATGGAATAGCGCAATTCTTCATAATCATCTGTTTCAACTGGATAAATACCAGCGAAAACCATCGGTTTTACATCTTCAAAACCTTTAATTGCTGTATCGCAAGGTGCAGACGCTAAAGTTATCGTGTCACCAACTTTAACTTCATTTGCTTGCTTAATTCCTGAAATTATATAACCAACATCTCCAGCTCTAACCTCTTTTTTCGGCATTAAATCCATTTTAAGAATTCCTACCTCATCAGCATTATATTCCTTTCCGGTATTAAAAAACTTGACCTTATCACCTTTGGTAATTACTCCATTTTTAACTCTGTAATAAGCAATAATTCCTCGAAAAGGATTAAAGACAGAGTCAAAAATCATTGCTTGTAAAGGCTCTTTTTCATCACCTTTTGGCGCAGGAACACGTTTAATTACAGCCTCTAAAATTTTATCTACACCTAGACCAGTTTTCCCTGAAGCCGGAATAATATCTTCCAAATCACATCCTATCAAATCAATAATTTGATCACTCACCTCCTCAGGCATTGCGCCAGGCAAATCCATTTTATTCAGAACCGGTATAATTTCTAAATCGTGCTCCAAAGCCAAGTATAAATTGGATATGGTTTGCGCTTCAATTCCTTGAGAAGCATCAACAATTAACAACGCACCTTCACATGCAGCAATTGATCTGGAAACCTCGTAAGAAAAATCGACATGTCCAGGCGTGTCAATTAAATTTAAAACATAATCTTCACCTTCAAAATTATAATTCATTTGAATCGCATGGCTTTTAATGGTAATGCCGCGTTCACGCTCAAGATCCATATCATCAAGCGCCTGATTCTGCATTTCTCGTTCAGAAATGGTATTCGTAATTTGTAAAAGTCGGTCGGCAAGTGTGCTTTTTCCGTGGTCAATGTGGGCAATAATGCAGAAGTTGCGAATGTTTTTCATATCAAATCCAGATAATTCCTGAGGTAAACAAAGTTAGTTTAAAAAATGAAATCATTATCGTTAGAAAGTGAATGGAAAGAATAAAACGAGAAAAGGAGGCGAACCTCCTTTTCAAAACCTAAACCACTACTACTTATGAAAACTGAACGTTAACAAACATCCAAAACTTTAAAGTTTTTTCAATCTATTATGTTCTGTGGTTAATAACGCTCAAACATTAATAAAGATTACATGAACTAGAAAAATTAACTTTTTTTAAAACAATTCAACTAACACGAACTTTATGAGCACGCTTTAATTCTTTCTTGAAATGAGGAAGTACTGTTAACGTAAAGAAGAAGTAGTTAGCCTCCGTATTTTTTAATCAATGCAAGTTGTCCTGCGTGATAGGCTGTATGGGAGATGATTCTTCCAAATGCTTCTGCTAAAGTTTTTGTTCCAAATTCTTTTGTTGTAACGGTTTGATTCCAATCAGAATTTTTTTGAATTGAAATGGCTTTTATAATTTCCTCAGAAGAGTGACTAAGATAGTTGATGAGTTCAGTTAGACTTGTCCATTTCCCATTATCCTTGCCATCAATCAACGTTTGGGCCTTCACGTGCAATGACTCCTGCTTAAAAACGTTTTTGGCAAAAAGCAGCTCCACATCGCCAATATGACGCAATAGATATCCTAAACTGTTTGGACTAGATCCAACGCGCTTCTGTAAATCTTCAAGTTTAATGTCATCAATTAACACTTGTAAACGCGTTCTAGCTTCCAAATAGCTAGCTGCGAAATATAAAGAACAATCCATTTTTTGCTTTCAAAGTAGGCCGAAGTTTTTTTGAAATGGCATTCAATCAATTAAAATGCTTCGTTTTTCATTAAATGGAAAGATTGTTCGCATTAAAAAAATAACGGTTTACTATTTTTTTTTACATAACCTACTTCTCCCCATACCATTTCCTTTTCAACCAGAACGCCAACTGTACCATTAAAATAAGCGCTGGCACCTCTACTAGTGGACCAATAACCCCTGCGAATGCTTGACCTGAATTGATCCCAAAAACACCGATAGCAACCGCAATAGCCAACTCAAAATTGTTTCCAGAAGCAGTAAAAGAAAGCGCCGCATTTTCTGAGTAATCTGCTCCTGCCAATTTCCCAACGATAAACATCAATAGGAACATCACAGAAAAAAAGATAACAAGTGGCAATGCAATGCGAAGAACATCCATTGGAATTTGAACAATCATCGCCCCCTTTAAACTGAACATGATAACAATGGTAAAAAGCAAGGCAATCAATGTAATCGGAGAAATTATGGGGATGAAACGCTCGTTGAACCATTCTTTACCTTTTATTCGCAATAAGATTACTCTCGTCAACACAGCCGTTACAAAAGGAATTCCCAAATATATACCTACGGTTACAGCAATTTCCTGAATAGTCATATTAATTACAATTCCTTTAATGCCAAACAGCGGTAACATAATTTGCAGGTAGAAATAGGCGTATAAACTGAAGAAAAATACTTGTAATAAACTGTTGATGCCAACAAGACCTGCAACCAATTCTCTATTTCCTTGAGCTAATTCATTCCAAACGACTACCATTGCAATACAAGGAGCAAGGCCGATGATTATGAGTCCAGTCATGTATTCAGGATAATCACGTAAAAAGGTAATTGCCAAAAGGAACATTAAAAAAGGACCAACAATCCAAGTAATAAAAAATGAAAGGGTTAACAATTTAGGTTTGGAAAGGACTTTAGGAATTTTCGAGAATTGAACCTTAGTAAGAGGTGGATACATCATGAGAATTAGACCAATAGCAAGTGGTATATTGGTGGTTCCATTAGACATGGATTGGATGGAATCGGATACTGAAGGAAAAAAATATCCAATGGCAATACCCACTCCCATAGCCAAGAATATCCAAAGCGTTAAAAACCGATCAATAAAACCTAAACGTTTTCTGTTCGCCACAGGCGCACAATCTGTTAAACTCATATTTATTGGATTAGCGAAAA
>CANJNE010000127.1 GCA_947475275.1 Flavobacteriales bacterium
TGTAGCAGTTGTAGTTGCAACGGATAATGTTGCAGTAAGCGTAACTACCCCAGCAGCATTTTCAGCAATGGAAGTAGTTCCAGATAGCGTAACCGTTGGAGTTGTTTCATCATCAGTGATGGTAACTGTAGCTGTTTGCGTTCCGGATTCTGTTGCACCATTACCACCGGTTACACCTGTGATATCAGCAATAACGGTTTCACTTCCTTCAAAGATGGCATCGTCAGTTGGGTCGATGGTCACTGTTCCAGTCGTTGAACCTGCAGGAATGGTAATGGTTACACTTGAAGCGGTATAATCTGAACCAGAAGCTGTTCCAGAATATGTTAATGTAACAGTTGTAGCAGTTGTAGTTGCAACGGATAATGTTGCAGTAAGCGTAACTACCCCAGCAGCATTTTCAGCAATGGAAGTAGTTCCAGATAGCGTAACCGTTGGAGTTGTTTCATCATCAGTGATGGTAACTGTGGCTGTTTGAGTGCCTGTTTCAGTTGCCCCATCCCCTCCTGTAACATTAGTAATATTTGCAATAACGGTTTCACTTCCTTCAAAAATGGGATCGTCAGTTGGATCGATGGTCACTATTCCAGTAGTTGAGCCAGCCGGAATTGTTATAGTCACACTAGATGCAGCGTAATCGGCACCAGAAGCAGTTCCTGTATATGTTATGGTAACCGTTGTTGCTATTGAAGCCGGAGCAGAAAGTGTAGCTGTAAGTGTTGCAACGCCAGCAGCATTCTCGGCAATAGTCGTAGTTCCGGAAAGTGTTACACCAATTGGGGTACAATCTTCAGTTAGCAAGGCTAAAGTTGTAGTTTTGGCTATAGGACATCCAGGGACAGTTACAGCATATTGCACATTGACGGTAGTATTTCCAGTTCCATTAAATGTCATAATTGTTCCGCTCAGTGAACCTGGACCGGATAAAAGCGTTAAAGCGCCACCTGTTGGACTTGGAATTAAGTCGACAGATGAGCCATTACAATACAAGCCGCCAGCGCCAAATGTGGGAGATCCTGTAATGGTTACATCTAAATTAGTGGCACCACAAATAAAGACAACCGCCGTTGCGAAAGTATAAGCAGATTCATTAGTAGTGTTGGTGGTTCCATCACCCATACTTCCTCTAATCCGGTGACCTACATATCCGAAGTAATCTTCACATTTTTTAACCAGCATTGAGGTATGACCTCCAGTTTCAACAGCTAAAATTCGATCTGTAATATTAATTCCATTTGGTATTCCAGGATTTGCATTGGTGGTTACACCTCGGCCTAACATTTCTCCGTTGCAATCACCCCAGTTGTAATTCAATGAATCAGAAGTTAAAACATTTATGGCAGCATAGCCATTATCATGTTCTTGAGGAGAAATCCAGTGAATGTTATTCATTACTGGACCTGCAGTTGATGTGTATCTCGGTTGGATCCACGTGCGTCTTTCAGTAGTTGTCCAATCACCCAATTGGCGTTCGGTATTCCCTCCCAAAGCATACAAATTACCATTAGCATTTAAAACAAAATAACTCGGTACTGCATTAGCTGCGTCTCTTGTTACACCAATCATTTTTATAGGATTAACTCCTATTGCAGTCATCAGAGTAGCTCTCGTTCGGGAAGCTTCCGCAGAATTGTCACCTAAATATGTTTCAGAACCCCATGTATACAAGGCACCTGTTGAGGTTAAAGCAAATAAGGTGTTACGACTACCTCTAACTGCTATCACATTGGATAAAACTGGATTTCCTGCAGTTGAAATTGTAACTTGATACCATTGCATGGCTGCCGCTGCGGACAAAGTTCCAGTCAAACCTGTTCCAGTATTTTCTCCTAATTGAGTTAGCATGTATACTGAACCATTACATGTGGTTAATGCAATAGTTTGATTAGTAACAAACAACATTTTAACGTCAGTTGGAGTAACACCTGCAGGCAATCCTTGGGTGTTTCCTGCAACTGTAATTTTTTGGAAAGCGGTTGAAGTGGTAAGGTTTGCATGAAGAACCCCTCCTTCCGCTCCCCAAGCGAAAAGACCATCAGTTGTAAGTACAATACCTTGAACAGTCGGTGTTGAGCTGGATCCTAAATGTGCCTTCAAGATACTTCCAGTTATTCCTGGAAAGGTGGTGGAATTAATCTCTGTGGGAGATAACAAATTAGTTACACCATCACTAGCCATATATTCTCCCCAAATTTTGTAGGATCCTTGTGAGGTTCGAACTACCGTTGAGTGAAAGGAAGAAATGAAATTGTCATATTCTATTGACGATGCATTCGTATTGGATCCCATACCAAAATTGAGATAATCGGTATTTGGACATGTTGCCTGAAATCCACATTGCGCAGACAATTGAAAGGATAAACCTAAAGTTAATACTAGAGCAGAAACAACTCTATTTGGTATCAAATAAATCTTCATTATTATAAAATTGATTATAATTTGTTTAAATGGTAATAGGTAGTGATATTTCCATTATGATCAAGGAAATCTATCATGATATAACTGTCTTTTTCGACCATACCTTTCACATGGTATTTCAATTCAAAAGAGCTTTGTTCAATTATTGTGTTTTCGCTTAAAGCTTTTACTTCACAGCCAGCACCTTGGAAATGCACAACTAATGATTTTGTATCAAACACCAACTTATTGTTTTTACTTAAAAAATCAATAGGAATGGTCATCGTCAAACCAGTTTCTAGATTTTCTTTTACAAGCTCTTTTGAAAAAGAAATCTCATCAATTTTGAAATCAATTCGCTCCTCAGAAACAACTACATTGAAATTAAACTCGTGATTTTCATGATTACAATTGCTTTCACCTTTGTGTGAAGAATTGATATGAAGTATATAGTTTCCAGGATTTTCCCATACAAAATCGTAAAGCGATATGCCCATTTTTTGTCCCTCTGCAACTATTGCATTTTCTAGACTAATTGTCCAGTTATCCATTTCGTCTTCATTCAGGCCTGTAAGTTCACGGTTAAGTTTTTGTCCATAAGCAATTCTTAAATTCTCACCGGATGCATTCATCAAATCAATTTGTCCGAAAAAATTGAATGCGAAAGCTGTAAAACAAAGTGTTAATAGAAAAATGGATTTGTTAATAATTCTTGAATGCATTTTTAAAGGTTATTGCGATTAAATTCTATTCAAACTGTTTAAAATCAAACCATTAGAAAACTTCTTGTTTAACTTTAAAAAATGAAAGCGCAAATTTAAGGATTAAATGAAAATTTACCTAAAGTATTTTTGAAGAGAAGATTAAATCTGAGTTTCCAATTTTGACATTTTGACAGATTTAATTCAATTTTTTCATAAAACCGCTTCTAATCTTTATTGAACTGTGTCATAGTCATAGGCAAACCAACACTAACAAAACTCTTGATAATGTCTATTGATATTTTAATCTTATCCTGAAGATGTTCTTGTTCATCATTATTCCAATTGCCTAGAACATATTCCGCTTGTCGTCCTTTCTGGAAATCATTGCCAACACCGAAACGTAAACGAGAAAATTCCTGAGTATTTAGAGTGAATTGAATGTCTTTTAATCCGTTGTGTCCGCCATCACTTCCTTTTCCTTTTAACCTTAATTTTCCGAAAGGAAGCGCGATATCATCGGTTATTACTAAAACATTTTCAAGTGCTATTTTCTCTGCTTGCATCCAATAGTTGACTGCTTTTCCTGAGAGATTCATGAAAGTTGTTGGCTTTATACAAACGATGGTTTTTCCTTTGAATTTTACCTCAGCAACTTCAGCGTGTTTTTGCACAGAAAATGCACCTTCTTGTTCTTTTACGAATGCATCAAGAACTTTAAAACCAATATTGTGTCTTGTCTCGGAGTATTTTTCACCAGGGTTACCTAGGCCAACAATCAAAAATTTCATAGCGCAAAGATGCAAATTCTTTAAATAATTTTAAACCATATCAAATGCAGCAACAAAAACAGGTTTTTTCAAATCGTCAGCATTCATTTGGGCGTAACGTGCTACAACATCTACCTCAGAACGACCTAAAACTTTATCAAGAATTCCCCAATTTACTTTTGGTGCCATATTGGTATATGCAGGGTCCTTTTCATCAATCCACCATAACATAACATTTAGTTGATGCATGGCAAGTATTCCTGAAAACAATTCTTCCAAAACCTTAGTGTTATTGTCTTTAACACAAACAATTTCCGGCACAAGAAAAGTATGTTTATTGGGTTTTATTAAACGATTCATCACCGGTAGGTAAGGAATGATTTTTGTCAAAATTCCGCCAAATTTCCCAGGAATTCGGGCAATTTTCCAATTAACTAAGGTGACTTTTACACAAGCAACAATTTCTCCATTTTCATCCCTGATAACGTAAAATGGTGGTTGAGACGATTGCGATTCAAAATAAAAAAGGTGGTTTCCGTATGATGCTTGAACTAAGTCACGAATAGCGTTCCAATCATCAAGTTGCTCAACCCGCCTGTTTTTAGGGTGCAGCCGGCTAAAACTTTGAGTTCTCAATTGGGCAATTTTTCGAAATCCAAAAAGCTCACTCATTTGTTTACTTCTTTGATTTTTTGGATCAATATATGCGTATAAAGCTTCTATTCGCGCAGCATTTTCGGTATTCAAGAGTGAATGGAAATAGGTTTCAATTTGGTTTTTGAATAAAGAATTTTTTCTTCTTGAAGTATTTTCTCCTGGTCCTGCCTGAAAAATGGAATCAAAAGCAAAATAACGTATGTACCAAAATTTTCCTCTGCGGCAGAATGCAATATTTCCAAGAACCTTTCCATTTCTTTCAATGGACATAAACAAAGGATTATCTGCATCATAAATCCTTTCTTCTATATCCAAATGTTGGTATTTTGCACCATTCGTGCCCAAGGTAGTCTTGGTCAATAATTGCAACAGTTCAGGACTAACCTCATCCCTAAATTTAAAAGATGGGTGAAGGTACATTAAATGGAATTTTGAACGATTTGAGCGACATCGTCAGGGGTAATTGCTTGACGTTCTCCCATTGCAAGCCAACCTCTTTCGATGAATGTCTTTTTTATCTTGTCTGATAAATTCGCGGTTTCTTTAGTGTATTCAGAAACTTTTGTTGCAATACCTAAAGATTGGAAAAAAGCTTCAGTATGCTGAATAGCCTTTCTGGCAATATCATCATCATCTCCAGATAAACTAAAAACGCGTTTTCCGTATTGGGTGAGTTTATCTTTTTTGTTAGCGAATTGATTTTCATACAATCGAGGTGCAATGATGGCAAGCGTTCGAGCATGATCAATTTCAAATAAGGCCGTGAGCTCATGACCGATCATATGCGTTGCCCAATCCGTTGGAACACCACAACGCAAATTCCCATTCAATGCATGGGTTGCACACCACATTAAATTGGAAGCCAGTTTATAATCTCCTGGATTATCCATTACCTGGGGACCGATTTCGATTAAGGTGTTGAGAATTGCCTCTGCTTGTCGTTCCTGAAGCAGATTGTCTGTCGGATAAGTTAAATATTGCTCCAAGGTATGGACATAGGCATCCACGATACCATTTGCAATTTGTCGTTTCGGCAATGTTGATACTACAGTTGGATCACAAAAAGAAAACTTTGGAAAGAAAAGTGGGCCTCCCATAGCTCGTTTTTCTTGAATATCAGAACGGCTGATGACAGCGCCACTATTAGCCTCAGAACCGGTTGCAGGTAGAGTAAGAATTGATCCAAAGGGCAATGCTTTTTCAAATACACATCCTTCCTGGCGTTCTAAAACCTCCCATGGGTCACCTTTATAATAAAATGCACCGGTCATGAATTTCACACCGTCAATGACTGAACCGCCACCTAAGGCTAGTATGAAATCAATTTCTTTTTCCTTTGCAAGTGAAACTCCTTTCATCAGCGTATGAAACTGAGGATTAGCCTCAATTCCTCCGAATTCTATAAGGTCAAAATCTTTGAGATATTCTTTAACTTTAGCTAATAATCCGATAGTTTTTACACTTCCTCCTCCGTAAGCAAGAAGTATTTTTTTAGATGATGAAAATTCTGCGCAAAGTTCAGGCAGTCTTTGCAATTGATCTTTTCCAAAGACAATGCGTGTTGGATTGATGATTTCAAAATTAAGCATGTTCAAAGTTACCGAAAAAAGCTAAAAAACGCTTGGCGTCCAAAAACTGAAATAAATTTTTATTACCTTCGCACCCCTCAATTATGATAGAACCTAGAGAGGTGTCCGAGTGGTTGAAGGAGCTACCCTGGAAAGGTAGTATACGGGTAACCGTATCGAGGGTTCGAATCCCTTCCTCTCTGCAAAAAAATCCCAGCTTAAAATACCTGGGATTTTTTTATTCCCCAAACCGAAAGCTTGCTTTTGGGTGAAGGGGAATGAAAAATCTAGCTGATTGAGGCACAAGAGCAGGGATGTGTTTTAAGCTACACCCAAAGCGGGAAA
>CANJNE010000128.1 GCA_947475275.1 Flavobacteriales bacterium
GCTTATGATGACCCCTTATCCCTTGGAATTTATACCCAAAACAACTCATCACCATACTTAACGCTAAGTGTTCCATTTCCGGGAAGTGTTATTCTACCTGTAATTTTCAATAATCCTTGTGTAACACCGCCAACAAATATTTGTGTGGAAAAAGCAGTCTACACTGTTGTAGTTAACCTACCCCCAATTCCTGGAGGGTATACTGTTACCTACCAACGTTGCTGCCGCGGGCCTAACATTACCAATCTCATTCAACCAGATGACACAGGAATAACGCTCTCAGCGCATGTTCCAGGTTCAGAAACCGGTGCATCGAATAATAGCAGTCCGAGATTTACAAATTATCCCCCACTGCTTTTGTGTAATAACGATGATTTGATTTTTGACCATTCAGCAACCGATCCTGATGGAGACCAATTGGTATATTCGCTAATTACCCCATTAGATGGTGCCTCTTCTGCTGCCCCAGCACCTGTTCCACCTCCAGGACCGCCCTACTTTACAGTAAATTGGGCAGGTGGTTTCAATGCAGCAAACCCACTGGGTGCGGGCGCAACAATTGCTATTGACCCTAATACCGGTGTTTTAACGGCATCACCTCAAATGCTCGGATTATTCGTTGTGGGAATCCGCGTTCAGGAATATAGAAATGGGGTTTTGATTGGTGAAACCATCCGCGATTTCTTGTTCAGGGTTTTCAATTGTGATATCACCATGCAAGCTATACTTCCTACTCAGCAACAACTATCAACTTTTGTTTCTTATTGCCAAGGTTTAACCGTTGCATTCGAAAACAATTCCTACGGAGGGACAAATTATGCATGGAATTTTGGAGTGACAAATTCTACCACCGATGTTAGCACGTCTTTTCAACCTACTTTTACTTATCCTGCTTCCGGCACATACGAAGCAATGCTTGTTGTTAATCCGGGATGGCCATGCACAGATACTGCTTACATGACAGTTACCGTTAATAATGAACTTAATGTTTCTTACACGGCCAATGATTCCATCTGTATATTAAATAATCTTGTCGACTTTTTTGGTGTATCTGATGGCCCTGCAAATACGACATTTGAATGGAATTTTGGTCCTTCTGCATCAACATTATCTGCAACAACACAAAACGTAAACAACATTAATTTCGATAATTCTGGTTATACACCGGTGAGTTTGACTGCTTCTTTTGGGGATTGTGAAACAACCTATGAAGATTCTATTTATATCTTTCCTGAACCAACAGCTACAATCGAACTCCCAGTAAATTTTGAATGTAACGGTTTAACAATTCCTTTCGGAAACAATTCTATTGGAACTTTGAACCAGCATTGGGATTTTGGAGTTACTGGAATCTTTTCAGATACCAGTAATGTTTTCGAACCATCATTTACTTTTCCAACTGGAGGCACTTACACCATAACTTTAATTGGTGGCTCAACGAGTGGATGTTATGACACAACTGAACAACAAATTACAGTATACGAACCTTTGTCGATATCCTTTACACATGATGATTCACTTTGTATAGTCGGCAACAGCTTTGATTTTGACGGTAGTATGACGGGGCCCTCGATTACACAATACCTTTGGAATTTTGGCCCAAATGCTTCTATTTCGTCTTCTACCGACCTTGATGTTTTTAATGTCGTTTTTGATACTTTCGGTATCATACCAATAACACTTACTGCATCATTTAATAGTTGTTCCGAAACAGCTAACAGTAGTATTTTTATTTACAGGGAACCAACAATTGACTTCAGAATTGAGCCCGGCCCTAGATGTGCTCCTGCATTAGTTGAATTTACGGATTTGAGCACAGCAGATTCACAAATTTTTTATTCCTGGGATTTCGGTGATGGTGGAACCTCTTCACTTCAAAACCCTAGTCACGAATATCTTTTACCTGGGATGTATTCTGTTGCACTCGGGATTTACACCACTGAGGGCTGTGTAGACACTTTATTTATGCTTCAACAGGATGCTGTAACCATACATCCATCACCTGTATCTGCTTTCAATGTGAATCCAAAACAGACTGATATTTGTAACCCTGAGATAACCTTTACAGACGCGTCAATTGGTGCAGATAGTGTTTTCTATTGGTTCGATGATGAAGGCCCATTTGGTTTTCAAGCCAACATGGTATACAATTACCAAAACAGTGGTTGGCATCGTCCTATGCAAGTTGCCATTAATGAGTTTGGTTGCAGAGATTCAAGCTTTCAGGAATTATACATTGAACCATTCATTGTGTTTGTGCCGAATACGTTTACACCTGATGGGAATGAATTCAATAATGTCTTCAATGGAAAATTTGCATTAGAAGTTGAAGAATGGAACATGAAAATATTTAACCGATGGGGCGAGATGGTTTTTGAATCCAATGACCCTGAAATTGGATGGGACGGAACTCAAGGTTCTACTCGTGTTCAAGAAGGCATGTATGCCTACGTGATAACTTATGTTTCTTGTGAGAAAAAAGATGCTCGAAAAGTATTATCAGGACACGTAAACCTTTTAAAGTAACAATTGGTTTGAAGTAGCGTTTTTTCGGTTTTTAAAATAATCGCTACTTTTAACCAAATTCAAATCCTAATGAATCGCATCTTACAATTAAAAATCATTTTAATTATCACAGTTTTTTGTAACAACATTGCTGTGGCTCAAAAACAATCTTACCTTGAATTCCTAAAAGTTGACACTTCGGCAGCCAATAGCTATTTTTATGGAGGTACGCATTATGTTCAATCTCTAATTCAAACTGATTTTCGCTCCAATGGCATTTATGGCCAAATTGGGTTTAACCTAGCGCGTCTTTTTTCAAAAAAAATGATTCTTGGCGTAACCGTTGACTTTAAAGGTTGGAAAGGTTTTAATGCTTGGAAGCCTTCTGATGCATTCCGTGATGATTTCAATGCTGCATACCTTCCTAATGTAACTACGCCAGAAGATTTAGCAAAAGCTGAAATGATAAAAAATGCCATTAACAATGTGGAAAATAAGAATTTTCAAGGCAATTATTTTGGAAGAATTGGTGTTTCATTCTCGCCATTCCCTAGGTCATTTGGTGGGTTTATGATTGAATTTAAACGGGGATACTGTAGCTTTCCAATCTATGGTTACTTCGATAATCCCAATATTGACAACGCAGATTCTGATTTTGCATTTTTTGACTTTTGGAAGGTGAACAGTGGTTCCATCTATTTCAAACCTTTTACATTCAGATCATCATGCAAAACTCAATCTTTTACAAGCTCTCGACAGGATTGGAAGAACTACATCACCATAGGTTTTCATTATGAACGGTTGGATCTGAGTGAAGGCGAATTTTATGGAATAAATTTACAGGATGTAGTAAAAGATGAATTCCTTAAAAATCATGGAATTCAAAACCGATTTGGAATTTCACTGGGTATTGGATTGTATTAAATTATGCCTACCGCATCTGGGTTAAAAGACAGCTTAGGAATAATTAAGCACCTCACATTTTTGAGGTTTATAAATGTTGTTATTCTTAATATTTCTTATTTAAGTTCGAGATTATTCAAAAAATCA
This sequence comes from Flavobacteriales bacterium, assembly GCA_947475275.1. Lineage (GTDB taxonomy): Bacteria > Bacteroidota > Bacteroidia > Flavobacteriales_D > Crocinitomicaceae > M0103. The sequence continues at coordinate 3,556 of CANJNE010000128.1, forward strand.
CTGCATGCGGGCATGCCATTTTCACTTTCGATTGAGCCAACGACAGCATGTAATTTGGGTTGTCCAGAATGTCCAAGCGGACTCAAACAATTCAGTCGTCCAACTGGAAAACTTGATATTGAATTGCATCAAAAAATGTTGGAAGAAGTGAAGCGCCATGTTTTTTACATCAATTATTATTTTCAGGGAGAACCTTTTTTACATCCGCAATTTTTGGAACTGATCAAAGAAGCAAAACGCAATAAAATCTACACAGCAACTTCAACAAATGCCCATTTTATTGATTACAAAAAAGCTGAGGAAATTGTAAATTCAGGTTTGGATAGGCTCATCATTTCCATTGACGGAATTACCCAATCCACCTATGAACAATACCGTGTGCATGGCCAACTGAATAAAGTATTGGAAGCAACAGCACATTTAGTTTCAGCAAAAAAGGAGCTGGGTATGAATACGCCATACCTCATCTTTCAAATTCTTGCAGTTGCACCAAATGAAAACGAAATTGAAGATGTACTAAAATTAGGAAAAGAATTGGGCGTGGATGAAGTCCGGATTAAAACCGCTCAACTTTACGACTATAAAAATGGCCATCCACTAATGCCTGAAAATGAATCTTACTCGAGGTACCGAAAAAAAGCAGATGGAACGTATATACTTAAATACAAATTGGGAAATTACTGCTGGAGGATGTGGTCAGGAAGTGTATTTACCTGGGATGGGAAATTGGTGCCCTGTTGTTTCGATAAGGATGCGCAACACCAGTTAGGTGATATAAAAAATCAAACTTTTCGAAGCATTTGGAAAAACGAAAGATACAATCTATTTAGAAAACAAGTTTTCTCTAAAAGAAAAGACATCGATATTTGTCAGAACTGTTCAGAAGGTTCAAAAGTTTGGATTTAGAATATTCAGTTTTAACCCAATAAGAAAATCAAATCATTACAGATTTATATATATTTACTCTCATTAAATTCTGAAACATGCGATTCACCATACTACTTTCTTTTATTTTAATTTTTATTAATTCTTCCAAGGCCCAAAGTTTTCAAATTGCGTTGGGTGGTGCGCAAGAAGAGTTTGCATATTCCTTTCAACAGACTCAAGATAACGGTTACATTGTGGCTGGGCGCACCTTCAGTTTTGGAACTGGTGGTTGGGAATGTTACTTAACAAGATTTAATTCAACTGGGGATACGCTCTGGACCAAAACTTATGGTAATGTCCTGTATGATGAATTTCAAGACGTTGATACAACAAGTGATGGCGGTTTCATCGCGGTTGGACATACCACCACAACAGATTGGGATGGAAATGTTTATCTGATAAAAACGAATGCGAACGGGATTGTGCAATGGTCCAAAGAGTACGGAGGAACAATAGGGTTGTCAGATAAAGGTTATTCGGTTCGAGAAACTACAGATGGAGGCTTTATTTTAACAGGTACAACAGAAACTTTTGGTTCAGGAGGAGATGATGTATATGTTCTAAAAGTAAATTCAACAGGTGCAGTTCAATGGACCACAACAATTGGTTCTCCGGGAACAACTAGTGTAATGGACGCAGGAAGAGAAGTTCAAGAAACAAATGATGGTGGCTATATTGTAGTTGGCTATACCAGTGCTGTTGATATCAATTTTTCGGATATATATCTCATTAAACTCAATTCCTCGGGGGTGGTACAATGGAAAAAAGCATACGGGGGTGGCTCATATGACATTGGATATACCGTTCAACAAACTACCGATAATGGTTTCATAATTGGTGCTACAACCAATAGTTATGGGGCAGGAAATTGGGATGCTATGTTATTGAAAACTGATGCAAATGGTGTTGTGCAGTGGTCTAAAACTTATGGGAAAAGCGGAGAAGATCGCGCGCAATGTGCAAGACAAACTTCAGATGGAGGCTATATCATGTGCGGAAGATCTTCCAGTTTTGGAGCCGGAAACTTTGATGTTGTTCTTTACAGATCAGACAGTAACGGAAACCTAATGTGGACAAAAGCCTATGGTGGATCGGGTGATGATCAAGGATTTTATGTTAGACCAATCGGTACTGGATTTGTGTTTTGTGGTTACACAGTAAGCTTTGGGGCTGGTATAAAAGACCTTTTCTTCGGAAGAACGGATGCAAATGGCTCCATTGGATGCAATGAAATTACTGGTACAGGGTTTACAACGAGTTCACCCTCAGTAACAACAAGTGTTATCGGAAACACATCCAATGGTGGTAGTGTAATAAACCCTTCTACAGCAACTAGAAATACCCTGTCTGTAAAAAATATATTATGCGCTTCTTCGGCTTGTTCAGTCAATGCAGGTATTGATCAGACTGTCTGTGCAGGAACATCTGTTACTTTAAATGCAACTGGTGCTTCCTCTTATTCCTGGTCGAATGCAGTTCAAAATGGGGTAGCTTTTGTGCCAACACAAACACAAACTTATTCTGTAACAGGAACAACAGGAGGATGTTCTGCAACTGATCAAGTTACCGTTACTGTTTTAAGTGCTCCGCAAGTCAATGCAGGTGTTGATCAGACTGTTTGTTCCGGAGCATCTGTTACTTTAAATGCAACTGGTGCTTCCTCTTATTCCTGGTCCAACGCTGTTCAAAATGGGGTAGCTTTTATTCCAACACAAACACAAACTTATTCTGTAACAGGAACAACAGGAGGATGTGCTACAACAGATCAGGTTAATGTTACTGTTACAATTGCTCCACAAGTCAATGCAGGTATTGATCAGACTGTCTGTGCTGGAACATCTGTTACTTTAAATGCAACTGGTGCTTCCTCTTATTCCTGGTCCAACGCTATTCAAAATGGGGTAGCTTTTGTTCCAACACAAACACAAACCTATAC
>CANJNE010000129.1 GCA_947475275.1 Flavobacteriales bacterium
CAATATGAATAAATACTTGATTCCCCGAGAAGAAATGGATAATGGAATGCAAGCGTATAACATTTTTAGAATCATTTATTAATGTCAAATCACCCGGTGACCAATATGCTGTTTGGTAAGCAAAGTCCAAATCTTTTTCAATACCAAACATTAACTGAAAGTAATATGATGGAGATTCAAAAAACACATTGTTCAAGATATTTCCCTCAGTCATGAATGTATGACCATCATGACTTAAATCCCCTGAACCGTAGTTAACGGTATGAATATAAAGTAAGATGTATCCAACAATTAATTTGATGATAAAAGCGAACATCATGGTCGTTTTTGGTAATCCGTTGATATGAAAAACCTTAAAATACCACAATGCAAATGCCATTAAGGCTATGAAAAGAATAGTGTAAATGACCACTTTTTTTGACAAAATTAGCAATTATATCACAATGTGTGACAGTTTGGCAGATTACACCAAGTGGCATAATCATTGAAAATGGAGGCGAGTTAAATTGAAAATATTATGAGAACAGGCCAAATTAATGTACAAACAGAAAATATTTTTCCTATAATCAAGAAGTTTTTGTATTCGGATCATGAAATTTTCCTGCGAGAACTTGTTTCAAATGCAGTTGATGCATCTCAGAAATTAAAAGTACTGTCATCCAACGGAGAATTTAAAGGCGATATAGGTGATCTTCAGGTTGAAGTAATTTTAGACATAAAAGAGAAAACACTCACAATTCGCGATAGGGGCATTGGTATGAATGCTGAAGAAATTGATAAATACATTAATCAAATTGCATTTTCTGGAGCTGAAGAGTTTGTGCAACAATACAAAGGAAAAGAAGGCGCGGAACAAATAATCGGACATTTTGGTCTTGGTTTTTATTCGGCTTTTATGGTTGCTGAAAAAGTTCAAATTAAAACATTAGCAAGGCATGAAGGTTCGCAAGCCGTGCAATGGGAAAGTAACGGTTCCCCTGAGTATACTTTAACTGAAATCGATAAATCGGAGAGAGGTACTGATATCGTTTTATGGATTGCTGAAGACGCCCTAGAATTCCTGGAAAAATCTAGAATCAGTGAGATTTTAGATAAATATTGTAAATTCTTACCTGTTCCAATATTTTTTGGAAATAAGACCGAATACATTGATTCACCTGAAGGTGAAAAAGATGAAGATGGAAAATTGAAAAAGGTGGCTATCGAGGTTCCGAATCAAATTAACAATACAAGCCCAGCTTGGACAAAGGCGCCTGCAGATCTAAAAGATGAAGATTATTCAGAATTTTACAGAGATCTCTATCCGATGAGTTTCGAGTCCCCATTGTTTCATATTCATTTAAATGTTGATTATCCTTTCAATCTAACTGGAATTCTTTATTTTCCTAAAATCAAGGAAAATGTTGAAGTGCAGCGAAATAAAATTAATTTGTATTCCAATCAAGTATTTATTACAGATAGTGTTGCTGAGATTGTACCTGAGTTTCTGACATTACTTCATGGTGTTATTGATTCACCCGATATCCCTTTGAATGTTTCACGCTCATATCTTCAAAGTGACAGCAACGTAAAGAAAATATCCACCCACATAACCAAGAAAGTTGCCGATAAACTTGCTGAAATGTTTAAAAAAGATCGAAAAGACTTCGAGTCTAAGTGGGATGATCTTCAGATATTTGTACAATATGGAACGCTTTCAGATGATAAGTTTGCAGAAAAAGCAAAGGGATTTTCACTTTTAAAAAGCACTGACGGAAATTACTATACCCTTGAAGAATACAAAGAAAAGGTAAAAACACTTCAGACCAACAAAGATAATAAAACAGTTTTCCTTTATTCCAATGATGAAGAAGGACAGTATTCGTTTATTAAAACAGCAAAAGATAGGGGTTATGACGTTTTAATTCTAGATGGACCCTTGGTGTCACATTGGATTGGTAAGTTGGAATTATCAGAGGAAAACATTGCCTTTTCAAGAATTGATGCCGATACCCTTGATAAGTTAATTCTGAAATCAGAGGATATTCCATCTAAACTTTCTAAAGAGGATGAGGAAAAACTTAAACCCGCATTCGAAAGCATCGTTTCTAAGGATAAATTCAATATAAAATTTGAGTCGATGAGTCAAGATGAAGCTCCAATCATTATAACACAACCAGAATTCATTAGGAGAATGATGGAGCAACAAAAACTCGGAGGAGGAGGTTTTTATGGAGCTTTCCCTGAAACTTACAATTTAATAATTAATGCCAATCACGAAAAAGTTGTTGGTTTACTTAATAAGGAAGAACAAGAAAAGAATAAAACGATTAAACAATTGACTGACTTGGCTTTATTGTCGCAAGGAATGCTTAAAGGAGAAGCTTTGAGTAATTTTATTGAGCGAACAATAGAACAAGTGGGTTAAAATTAATAAGTTTGAAGGGGCTAAGCCCCTTTTTTTAATTAAACGAATTGGTATTTTGTATAAGTGGATTTTAGGTGTAGGTGCTTATTTGCTGTTTAAGAATTTTTTTGCAGCTGTTATAGGTTTTATTATAGGTTCAACGATTGATAATTATTATCGTGTCGTTGGACATATGCGAAGTCAAGCTCAAGCGGAAGGTAGGAATTATACCAATGAAGAGTTATTTCAGTTGTATCAACAACGTTCGCGAAATTCGGATGTTCAAACCATATTAATGGCCTTGTCAGCCGCAGTAATGAAAGCTGATGGAAAAGTGTTAAAGGCTGAATTGGATTATGTTAAAACCTTTTTTAGTCAGCAATTTGGAGCCAATTTTAACAGCTCACACCTGCAAGTTTTAAAACAATTTCTCGATTCTTCAAGCATTCCTTTAGAGGAGATATGCAGTGATATTAGGATGCGCATGCAACCAGAAGTAAGAATCCAATTGGTGCATTATTTATTTGGTATAGCAAAATCCGACGGTAGCGTTTCCGAATCTGAAATGAGCGTTATTCGTAGGATTTCAGATTTACTGGGGATTAATTCAGTAGAGTTTGAAAGCGTCAAAAATATGTTCTATCGGAATGTTAATTCAGATTTTAAAGTGTTAGGAATAGAACCAGATGCTACTGATGAAGAGGTCAAAAAAGCATACCGACAAATGGCGATAAAGTTCCATCCTGATAAAGTTGCCAGTATGGGAGAAGATTTTCAGAAAGGTGCCAAGGAAAAGTTTCAGAAAATTCAAGATTCCTATGAAGCAATTAAAAAATCAAGAGGCTTCAAATAATCAATTAACTTGACTTTTTCCAATCAGGAATATTGAAGGAAGTTTAGAAAGATCATAGGCTTCCTCTCGCCATTGTAAAGCACTTCTGGTCTTAATGGATTCCTTATCACAGGTTAAAGAAGAAGCAATACAAATCATGGTTGTATCTGATAACTCGTTTAATAAATCTTCCAAAACATGCATGTTCCTAAATGGTGTGTCCATAAAGATGTGTGTTCTTCCCGAACGTCTTGTGTCCGCTTCAAAATCTTTTAATTTTTTAATTCGGTCTTTTCTATCTTTCGGCAGATATCCATGAAAACTGAATTGCTGCCCTGAAAAACCACTTGAAATTAATGCTAGTAAAATCGAAGATGGACCAACACAAGGTTTTATTTCAATATTATTTTCATGAGCGGCAGCAATAAGGTCAGCACCTGGATCAGCAATACCAGGACATCCAGCCTCAGAAATAAGGCCAAAATCTATACCTTTGTCTAATAAACCGATGCATTGATCGATTGAGTTTGCGCCAGTATGTTTGTTTAATTCCAAAAACAAGGTCTCTTCAATAGGGAAGTTCCTATCTATTTTACGTAACAATCTTCTTGCAGAACGAATATCTTCAACAATAAAATGTCTTAAGTTATTTGCAATTTGCATTACTTCTTCTGGTAAGATTGATTTCACGCCTTCACCTCCTAACGTATTCGGTATTAAATATAATTTACCTTTTCTCATCAATTAAATATGATTCAATTATTGCATCCGTTGCACGATCAACCAATTCGTATACTTCATCAAAATCAGCCTGGGTTCCATAGTATGGATCTGGAACTTCTTTTAATTGGTTGTCATTAATAAAGTCTAAAAGTAATTTAACCTTTTTTTTCTCTTGATCTGTTCTAGCCAATTGAATTACATGCTCATAATTGTTATTGTCCATCACAAAGATTTGATCAAATTCTTGAAAATCAATGTATTTGAATTGCCGAGCCTTTAAAAAGCCAATATCAACTCCTCTCATTTTTGCGGTTGCTATCATGCGTTTATCAGGAGCTTTTCCAATATGATAATTGGCTGTACCTGCTGAATCAACAATGATATTCAATTTTAATGTGTTGACCTTATGTCTTAATATACCATCCGCCAGCGGTGAACGACAAATATTACCAAGGCAAACCATTAGTATTTTCATGAGGTAAAGTTAATGATATTGATATAATTAGATCATTAATAATCAGAAGTAATCAAATATTCGCCAATACTGAATAAATGTTCATTTTGGTTGAAAATCCCTTTAATTATGGAGGAAATAACAAACCTAATGATTAAATTGAACGTTCAAGAGACTGGGGAACCATTAAAAATACCGTTATGAGACAACTGAAAATTACCAAACAAGTTACCAACAGAGAGACGGCATCTTTAGACAAATATTTACAGGAAATTGGGAGGGTAGAGTTGATTACTGCTGATGAAGAGGTAGAATTGGCAAAAAGAATAAGAGAAGGTGATCGTGCAGCTTTAGAAAGGTTGACCAATGCAAATTTGAGATTCGTTGTTTCCGTTTCAAAACAATATCAAAATCAAGGGTTATCTTTGCCCGATTTGATTAATGAAGGTAATTTAGGCCTTATTAAAGCTGCCGAAAGGTTTGATGAAACTAGAGGTTTTAAGTTCATTTCTTATGCAGTTTGGTGGATACGTCAGTCAATTCTTCAAGCTTTAGCGGAGCAAGCACGAATTGTGAGGCTTCCTTTGAATAAGATAGGTACAATAAATAAAATCAATCGGGCATATTCAGAATTGGAACAAAAATATGAGCGACCTCCTTCGGCTGATGAGTTAGCTGAATTTCTCGATTGCACTCCGGAAGAAGTTAAACAATCAATGGCCAATAATGGAAGGCATATTTCTATGGATGCGCCATTGGTTGAAGGGGATGAGTCCTCATCTAGTATGTATGATGTTTTACTGAATGATTCTCTGCCAGGTCCTGAAAGAGAACTCGTTGTAGAATCCTTAAGAAAAGATATTGAAAGGTCATTGTCCACATTAACTTCAAGAGAAGGCGATGTAGTAAGATTGTATTATGGTTTGAATGGAAAACATCCATTGACACTAGAAGAAATTGGTGAACGCTTTGATCTAACCAGAGAGCGTGTTCGCCAAATAAAAGAAAAGGCAATTCGAAGGTTAAAGCACACATCTCGAAGCCGGATGCTTAAGTCATACCTAGGTTAAGCGGGATCAACGTCTGTAACAATTCGAATGGATTTGAATGAAGGAACGCTATAAAATGCATCTACAAGTTGCTGAAGGCGTTCCTTTATCATTTTATCAGAGGCTTCTTTTTCTATTTTTAAGGTTATAATCTTCAGAAAATTGTTTTGAATTTTCTTGATTATTGGATATTCTGGGCCCATAACCCTTTCTTTAAAAACCAATCTTAATTCTTTTGCGAAATGCTGTGATGCTTCATCGAGTAGATTTTCATCTTTGGATTTAAGTGTAAATGCAATAATTTTATAAAAAGGAGGATAGAAAAAGTTTTTTCTTTCCATAATTTCACTTTCATAAAATCCAAGGTAATCGTGCTCAATAACTTTTTGTATTACCCAATTATCAGGATCAGAAGTTTGTAAAATAACTTTTCCTCTCTTGTATTTTCTTCCTGAACGACCAGAAACTTGAGACATTAATTGAAATGACCTTTCAAAAGCCCTAAAGTCAGGTCTGTTTAATAATAAATCGGCATCTAAAATTCCAACGAGACTAACATGATCAAAGTCGAGTCCTTTACTCACCATTTGTGTTCCTATGAGAATATCTACTTTTCGAGATTCAAAATCATTGATAATATTTTCATATGCATTTTTTGAACGTGTAGCATCCAAATCCAATCTCTGTATTATAGCTTCAGGGAAAATTAACCGCAATTCATCTTCGATTTTTTCAGTTCCAAATCCTAACATTTTTAGTCTATTCGAGCC
>CANJNE010000130.1 GCA_947475275.1 Flavobacteriales bacterium
ATTTGTAATTATTATTTTCTAGCAATACTCATTGTATGCTTCTGATAAATTTTCCGCAATCATTTGAGCAGTTCCACCTTCGATATGGTGTCTTTCAAGGAAATGGATCAATTTACCATCCTTAAATAAGGCAATGGACGGTGAAGACGGAGGATATGGTAAAAAGTATTTTCTCGCTTGATTTGTTGCTTCAGCATCAACACCAGCAAAGACTGTTGTAAGTGATGCAGGGGTTTTCTCATTGTTAAGCGACAATTTAACTCCGGGTCTCATGTTTCCGGCTGCGCATCCGCATACAGAATTTACAACAACCAGTAAAGTTCCTTTTGTATTTTGAATAACCTCGTCTACTTGTTCTGCATTGATTAATTCCTTAAAACCTACATTGACTAGGTCTTCTTTCATTGGTCTTACTAATTCTTGAGGGTACATACGTTTATATATTTAGTTATTTACAAATTTACAAAGGAAAGGTTAATAAAATTACGATTTTGAATTTCTATATAGAGAAACTTCTGGATTCAAGTCAGTATTTAATAGAATATGATCTTTCAATTCTTTAGCTAATAAAGGTGCCAAAAGATAACCTTTGGCCCCCAATCCATTGAAGCAATAAATATTTGTGTAAGATTTATGTTCACCACAGAATGGCCTTCGATCGTAAGTAGTAGGTCGAACCCCTGCGGTATGGTTTAATATTTCAAATGGCTCATCAGAAATATATTTTATCATTTCACATAATTCCATCTGCCCTTTTTCTGTTGGTGTATCATTATCGGTATGCCAAACATATGTGGCCCCAACTTTAAAAGTGTTATTTCCTAGAGGAATAACAAAACATTTTCTATTTACAGATTCATCTTTTGGCAGATAATTATGATGAATAGTCATTAACTCACCCTTTGTGCATTCGACATTTATTTCTTGAAACAATGGATTATTCTTAATGTCTTTGCCTTCGCAGAATATTATTCCGTCAAAATAAGTGTCTTTATACTTTAATTCCAAAGGGTTCAGGTCCGAATAATTAAATTCTTCTTCAACAAGTTCGCCATCAACCCAGATGGCTTTTTGAAAAGCATTGAAAAGTGAAATAGCGTCAACGTGATAAGCCTGTTTCAAACGACCGCTGCCAAATTGATTTTTTGTTTTATCATAAACTTTATCTGCGTTTTCAAGAGAATTTATATATGCTAAATAATTTGTTTCTAGTTCTTTTTGTTTCCATAAATTACACTCTTGTTCAGATGAAAAGAGCCTTCTTATGTTAATATCCTTTATTATTGTGGTATTGGTTTGTTTTTCTATTTCATCATAAAATGTTAAAGCATATTCCAAAAGTTCATCAATTCGCCATGATTTAGCCATTCTTCTGAAAACAATAGGATTAATTAATCCAGCAGCTACTCTTGAACTTCGGTTTTTGCCATTATCAATTAATGTTATATTATGTCCTGCTTGTTTTAAATGAAAAGCAATGAAGTGTCCTGCGATTCCTCCACCAACGATAAGAAAATTTTTCGGCATAAATTATTTTGTTATTGCTAAACTAATAACGCTAATTTTAATATCCTTCACTTGAGTTAAAATACTTTTTGCAATTGATTCGATTGTTGCTCCGGTTGTTACTACATCATCAACTATAGCCACATGCCTAAATTTTTCAAGTTTCCGTTTATCCCAAATAAACTGGTCTTGTACATTGTTCCATCTCAAATTTTTCCCCATTGTAGTTTGACTACTTGTGTTTTCTTTTTTGACAACGAGATTATTATAAACAGGAACTTCTAAAACCTGGCTAATCCCATTTGCAATCATTTCACTTTGATTATACCCTCTTAAAAATTTCTTTTTAGGATGGATTGGCACCGGAATAAGCGCATCCAAATCTTTGTAATTTGATTCGATTCTTTTACCTATAATTCTTCCTAATTGTGCTCCAACCTCCTTTCTCGATTGATATTTTAAAGCATGTAGTATGGGCTGTGCAGCTTTATTTTTCTCAAAAAATACTAGTGCATATGTCTTGTCGATATTAACTCTTCCCCAAAATAATTTATCCAAAATTGTCGGTTCATCATATGATTCGAAATAGGTATAATTGAAATCTATTTCGCAAAATGGACAAACAATATTTGATTTATTTAGGACCTCTTTTTCACAAATAACACAAACATTTGGATAGATTAAATGCTGAATTGCATTAATAATTTTAATACTATTTTGATTGAAAACTTTTAAAACATTAGGTTTTTGCATCAGGATTAGGTCTATTCACATTTAAGTGTTTAAAATAACAAAATAATATCATTGCTTTTGGTGTGCCGACCTTTTAACTTTATTGAAAGTTTTTTAATAATCAAAGATTTAGGGTATTTAAGAAAGAAAAAATTATCGACAAAGATTGCCCTCGTAAGTGTGAATATCTTTTAGAATTTTCGATTTCTTAAGTATTTAAAGGGATTGCAAAATGTAATGTTAATAACCTTCATGTTTTGTGAATTTCTTTAATTGTTAATCGAAAGATTTTTAACAACTTTTGTAAGCCTCAAATAACGGGATCAATGCGAGTCTACACACAAGGATTTCACCTACTGAGGAAACAAGAATTTTAGTGAATGTTAACTGCTCGGAAAGAACCGAATTAGGATTTTATACGAGTTTAATTTATTTTAGAATGGCAAATTCAGAACCAATTTTAGAACCTGATAACGGACGCTTCGTTCTTTTCCCAATAAAGCATGATGACATTTGGTCTTTTTATAAAAAAGCTGAGGCCAATTTTTGGACTGCTGAAGAAATTGATTTATCACCAGATCTAATCGATTGGGAAACCAAATTAAACGATGATGAAAGACATTTTGTTAAACATGTACTTGCGTTTTTCGCTGCTTCAGATGGTATTGTAAATGAGAACTTAGCAGAACACTTCCTTTCTGAAGTGCAATACACCGAGGCTAAATTTTTCTATGGGTTCCAAGTAGCTATTGAAAATATTCACTCTGAAACCTATTCACTTTTAATTGATACTTACATTAAAGATACTGCTGATAAAAATCATCTCTTTAACGCTATTGACACACTTGATTGTGTGCGCAGAAAAGCGGAGTGGGCGCTTAAATGGATTGATAAAGGTTCTTTTGCTGAACGCCTTGTTGCTTTCGCTGCGGTTGAAGGGATTTTCTTCTCCGGTTCATTTTGTTCGATTTTCTGGTTAAAGAAAAGAGGTCTTATGCCAGGTCTATCTTTCTCCAATGAATTGATTTCAAGAGATGAGGGTTTACATTGTGATTTTGCTTGTTTATTATACAACAAACACCTAATAAATAAGCTTTCCAAAGAAGAAGTTAGAGAGATCATTGCAGATGCTGTGGAAATTGAAAAAGAATTCGTAACTGACGCTTTACCGGTAAAATTGATAGGCATGAACAGCGAATTGATGTCAAGATACATTGAATTTGTTGCAGATCGTCTCCTTGTTGAGCTTGGTAATGAAAAAATTTACAACTCCACCAATCCTTTTGATTTTATGGAGATGATATCTATTGAAGGTAAATCCAATTTCTTTGAAAGAAGGGTTGGTGAATACCAAAAAGCAGGTGTATTATCTGGAAAAGAAAACCAGATGTTCAGCTTGGATGAAGAATTTTAAAAAACCATTATTACATTATTTGAAACACTATTACCATGTACGTAGTTAAAAGAGACGGAAGAAAGGAAGCGGTTAAGTTTGACAAAATTACCGCAAGAATTATTAAGATGTGTTACGGATTGGATCCTTTGGTCTCTCCTGAAGCAGTAGCAATGAAAGTTATCGAGGGGATTTATGATGGTGTTACAACCACCAATCTTGATAATCTCGCTGCTGAAGTTGCTGCAGCTAAAACAATAGATCATCCAGATTATGCACTTTTAGCATCCCGCATTGCAGTCTCGAATTTGCATAAGGAAACTAAGAAAACGTTTTCTGAAGTTATAGATGATATGTACAACTACATAGATCCCAAAACAAAACTGAACGCTTCTTTGGTGGCTGATGATGTTTACAAAGCAATTCAAGAAAATAAAGAACTCCTGGATTCAAGTATTATTTACGATAGAGATTTTAGATACGACTATTTTGGATTTAAAACATTGACGCGTTCTTACTTGATGAAATTGAATGGTAGAATTGTTGAGCGTCCACAACAAATGTTGATGCGTGTGGCTGTTGGAATACACAAAAATAATATTCAAGACGCCATCAAAACGTATAACTTGATGTCGGAAGGTTGGTTTACACATGCTACACCAACATTATTTAATTCCGGTACACCAAAACCACAAATGTCTTCTTGCTTCCTACTTACAATGAAGGAAGACAGTATTAGCGGTATTTATGATACACTAAAATCTTGCGCACAAATTTCACAATCAGCAGGCGGAATAGGCCTTTCTATTCACAATGTTAGAGCAACTGGATCATATATTAAAGGAACCAATGGCACATCAAATGGTATAGTGCCTATGTTGCGCGTATTCAACGATACTGCGCGTTACGTTGACCAAGGTGGAGGGAAAAGAAAAGGTTCTTTCGCTATTTATGTTGAACCATGGCATGCTGATATTTTTGATTTTCTTGATTTAAGAAAAAATCATGGTAAGGAAGAACAAAGAGCTAGAGACCTATTCTATGCATTGTGGATTCCAGACTTATTCATGAAGCGTGTTAAAGAAAACGGAGAATGGACTTTAATGTGCCCTCATGAATGTCCTGGTTTGGCTGACACACATAGCGCAGAATTCGAAACATTATATACCCAATACGAACAAGAAGGAAAAGGCCGTAAGACCATCAAAGCTCAAGATTTGTGGTTTAAAATTTTGGAATCTCAAATTGAAACAGGTACACCTTATATGTTGTACAAAGATGCCGCGAATGCTAAATCAAACCAACAAAATTTAGGCACAATAAAGTCATCTAACTTGTGTACGGAAATAATCGAATACACAGCTCCGGATGAAATCGCAGTATGTAATCTTGCGTCATTGGCTTTGCCTAAATATGTAACTGAAGATGGTAAATTTGATCACAATAAATTGTTTGAAGTGACGTATCAAGCGACAATCAATTTGAACAGAATAATCGATGAAAATTATTATCCAGTAGAAGAGGCGAAAAATTCCAATATGAGACACCGTCCAATCGGATTGGGTGTACAAGGACTTGCTGACGCTTACATTTCCTTAGGTTATCCATTTGAATCTGAAGAAGCACGCGCATTGAATAGAGAGGTTTTTGAAACCATCTATTATGCATCAATGACTGCATCTAAAGATTTGGCTAAAATTGAAGGTGCTTATGAAACTTTCCCAGGTTCACCAGTGTCAAAGGGAATTTTCCAATTCGATATGTGGGGTATAACACCAACGAATCGTTGGGAATGGAATGTGCTTAAGGAAGAAGTGGTTAAATATGGTGTTCGTAATTCTTTGTTGCTTGCCCCTATGCCAACAGCCTCTACAGCACAAATCTTAGGAAACAACGAATGTTTTGAGCCATACACTTCTAACATTTATACACGTCGTGTATTATCAGGAGAATTTATTGTAGTGAACAAGCATTTGCTTAAGGATTTGGTAAAAGAAGGTTTGTGGAACAAAGAAATGCGTCAAAAAATAATGGCGGCAAACGGTTCCATTCAAGGAATCAATGAAATTCCCCAAAAATTAAAGGATCTTTACAAAACCGCTTGGGAAATTTCTCAAAAAGCTATTATCGACCAAGCGGCTGATAGAGGTGCCTATATTTGTCAATCTCAATCTTTGAATATCTTCATGGAGAATGCCAATTTTGCGAAATTGACTTCTATGCATTTCTATGGTTGGGAAAAAGGATTGAAAACAGGTATGTATTACTTAAGAACCAAAGCGGCAACAGATGCAATCAAGTTTACAGTCGATAAATCTGTAGTTGAAAAACCAGTAGAGAAAACTATCGAAGAACAACAAGCAGCCATAGCATGCTCACTAGAAAATCCCGACGCATGTGAGATGTGTTCTGGGTAGAAGCGACGTCAGGAGGTTCTAGACAGAACGGAAATCCGACGCAGTCAAATGTGTTCTGGGTAGAAGCGACGTCAGGAGGTTCTAGACAGAACGGAAATCCGACGCAGTCAAATGTGTTCTGGGTAGAAGCGACGTGAGGAGGTTCTAGACAGAATGGAAATC
>CANJNE010000131.1 GCA_947475275.1 Flavobacteriales bacterium
CCTAAAATTCTCATTTCAGAACATAAAACTTCAGGAGAAATTATTCCAGGGGATTTGAATCATTCTTCCGAATACAATCACTATCTAATCAAACTGCATTTGGATGATGAATTGGGGTACAGTCGGGAAGTCATTGAATACTGTTATTACCTAACGGCTACTCATCTTGGAATCTCCATGATGCCGTCTAAACTGATTGAGAAAAAACATTTCGCTACGCTTCGTTTCGATCGTCAAGAGGGAAAGAAGAAACATGTTTTGACAGCAACCGGTTTAACAGGTTGGGATTATCAAAGTCCGAAGGATTCCAGTTACGAAAATCTCTTTGAACTGGCGTTGTTTCTTAAAGTTCCCTATCGTGATATTGAAGAACTCTTTAAACGCATGGTTTTTAATGTTGTCTTTTTTAATTCCGACGATCATTTGAAAAATCACTCGTTCATCTATGATGAAGAACAAGACAAATGGAATATTTCACCGGCGTATGACATCACATATTCCTTAAATCCGTTAATGAACTACACAAGAACCAGCAGGGCTTTATCGATAAATGGAAAACGGTTTGATATTACCTTGGAAGATGTCCTTACCATTGCGGAAACATTCACGATTAAAAATCCTAAAAAGGTTATTAAGGAAATTCAAGATGCCATTGCTTATTGGAATAACCAAGCGAATAATTTGAATTTACCTCCAACTATTATCCAAAGCGTTCAACGCGATTTTGTGCGCTTACTTTAGTTTTTCTTCCTCATATACTTCCCAGGCTTCTATTAATAACAACTTGACCGATTTTGGTTTTTTATGGCGTTTTTATTTGTGCTTACTTTTTTTCGCACATATCCTTTTCTGAATTTTCCAGTTCGAGTGATTGTAGGTTTCACATAAGTCCCACCGGCTTTTTCTGATTTCTTGAAATCGCAGGAAGGGAGGGAAAAGGTGAAAGCACCTAATGAAACTAAGAAAAGCAATCTCACAAAATATTTTCGGTTCATAGAACTTAGAGGCGTAATATGTTTGGTTGAGGGGGGTATGGGAAGAATGGGTTGCATTAGTTTGAGTTGACAAGGTAATCGTAAAGGGATTTTTCTACAGCATGTTCTAATGAAAAAGTCATTTCCACAACAGAAACTTGTTTTCCTTTTTCGTCATTCATGTATTTTTCAATGGCCGTATTGTTAAATACATGTATATTTCCTAAGTAGTAAAATTCTACTCCTTCTGAATTGTTTTTCTTAACGAAAAGAGGAATCCGCATTTCGTTTTCTTTTTGTGATAAAATCGCGCTGACATCAGGAGAATTAAGTTTTCTTTTGTTTTTTGACATCCAAATAAATTCATTTCTCGAGGTAAATCTATCATGATATTTTGTGGATACTGAAATATCATCCTCCTTATGGTAGTTGACGAAAATGGCGCAGTTCTTTTTATTCTTTTCTACCATGTAACCTCCAACATTCTGTGCTACTGGATTTTCATCCCATTGCAGAATTCTGAATACATCTTTTCTTGAGTATCGATTATTCAAGATGAAATCATTTTTTACGTACTCTTGATTCTTCGCTGTAATTGTATCTAATGAATATTGACAAAGGTCTAATAGGTAATTTTTGATATCTGAATTGTAGACTAATTTCGTTAAGGTTTGGCCTATTTCTATGCGTTTGTTATTTAATTTTAATAATTCATAATTTTTATGGATTCCAACTTTTACCATTTTCTTATTTACAGGCATTGTATGGAAAAGTCCATTGATAACATGCAAAGCATGCTTTAGAGTTTCTTCCTCAAATTTTGTGGAAGTTTCTTTTTCATAGTGTGTTTGATATTCAGTTAATGAAATTTGTTCTTGACTCAGAATTGTTTTGAATAAATGAATATCTAGAAAGCGGGTTGGATTCAAAACTTCTTTTGAAAGAAATGCTAGGACTTGAGAAGTTGAATCATCAATTGATGCAATATCCTCATTCATTCCGAGTAAAAATGAAAAGTAAGAGTTATAATGGGTAATGTATTGATAAGGGTCCCTTTCTCCATGTTCCAAAAAGTCTAACATGGTAGGAATTCTTCCTATTTTACCTTTCAAAATTTTGTAATCCTCAACCAATCTTCTTTTTTCTTGGAGTTTCCCGGTATCTATAGAATGGAAAATTTTCTCTTTTACGATTCGATCGAAATAAATAGTAGATGCTCCAATTATTGATTTTTCTGGGCGATGCACCAGTTTTCGTAGATTATCCTTAACATAGGTTTTGTCACCAAATAAGGCTATTGGAACCAGGAAATTATTTTGATAATTACCAATGAAATCAATTACAGTAACGTATGATTTACCCTCTCTTTTCCGTAAACCACGACCTAATTGTTGAACGAAAATGATGGCCGATTGAGTTGGCCTTAACATTACAATTTGATTTACTCTCGGGATATCTATTCCTTCATTGAAGATATCAACTGTAAAAATATAATCTAGTTTAATGTCTAAATCGTCTGTTTCAAGTAAATCTATTGCTCTTGATCGTTCTTCCTCTGTTGAATTTCCAGTTAATGCTATTGAACGTAGTCCTTTGTTGTTGAATTCATCCGCTAGGAATAGACATTCTTCTTGTCGTGAACAGAATACTAAACCTCTTTTGATTCCGTCATCCGTACCGAACAGATTAATATTTTCAATTATGTGATTTACTCGGTCAAGCCTGTTTAACTCATTTATTGTAGCTGTTTCATCGAGTAATTTCCCATTAACTTCTATGTCTGAAATGCCATAATAATGGAAAGGAGCTAACATTTCATTTGCTAATGCATCGTGCAATCTTATTTCCGAAGCTATGTTGTAATCGAAAAGTGCAAATACATCTAACCCGTCCGTTCTTTCTGGCGTAGCAGTCATTCCAAGCAAAAAAGCGGGTTTGAAATGATTCATTATCTTTTGATAACTCGATGCACTTGCTCGATGTGTTTCGTCAATTACGATGTAATCAAAATAATTCGGAGGAAACTTAGCCAAATGTTCCTCTCTACTAAAAGTTTGAACAGTTGAAAAGAGAAAATCTGCATTTGTGTCCTTAGTAGAACCCGAATAGAGTCCGAACTCCTTGTTGTTAGGTAATATGGATTGGTAACTTTCCATCGCCTTTTGAGCAATATTCCTTCTGTGCACCAAAAACAACATGCGTTTGGGGTTAACTTGTGCCACATCAAAAGCAGACAAATACGTTTTTCCTGTACCCGTTGCAGAAACCAAAAGTGCTTTGTTTTTACCTAAATCCCTTAGATTACCTAGATTTTCAATTGCCTTTTTTTGCATTTCATTTGGCTGAATGCTTTTCTCTTCAACTTCAAGAAGTACTTTTCTTAGTCCTTGTCTTAATTTTTTTTCAGAATGATATACAAATGCATATTTTTCTAAATACTCTGGTGTAACCGGATGTGATTTTTCAAATACATTCTCAAATTCAATAATTGTATTTTTGAAAAGTTCACTGTCTTTATGCGCTGTAACTTTTAAATTCCATTCTTTGTTCTTCGTTAACGCACCATGTGTAATATTACTGCTTCCTATAATTATTGTGTAGTAGGATTTATGTGTAAACATGAACCCTTTTGAATGAAAATCACTGTTTCTAGCAATTTTAAGTTCTACATTAGTTAGCTGAAGGATTTTTCTTAATGCTTCCGGTTCAGTAAAATTCAAATATTCCGAAACCAAAATTTTGCCTTTAATTCCTTTACTTCCTAAATCCAACAATGTTCCAAATAATGAGGCTACTCCTCCAGATGTTATGAATGCAACAGATAAGAAAAAGGATTCACAAGTTCTAAGTTCATCTAATATGGTGGAAAGCACCTTTTCATTGATTACAGGTTCATTC
This sequence comes from Flavobacteriales bacterium, assembly GCA_947475275.1. Classification (GTDB taxonomy): domain Bacteria; phylum Bacteroidota; class Bacteroidia; order Flavobacteriales_D; family Crocinitomicaceae; genus M0103. The sequence goes on from CANJNE010000131.1 coordinate 3,873, forward strand.
GTAAGAATACTTGGTCTATAATCTAAAAAGGAATCAAATTGGTCATCAACGAATCCAGTAGTTACGGCATTTTGAATAGCAAGTTTTAACGCTTCCATGTTTTTAATTCAAACGTAATTTCTCAACAATAGGAAGATCTGCCGCTGCCCAATCTAAATCAGATAGTTCGTTAACGGCTAGCCATTTATGATCGATGTGTTCATTCAATTTTAAAATTCCATCTGTAATCTCACAAATAAATGTGTCCATTTTCAATTTAAAGTCAGTGTATTGATGATTCACCTGTATTAAAAAAGATTTCACTTCGATGGTTAAATTCAACTCTTCATGAATTTCCCTTTTGATAGTATCCTCTAATTGTTCATTTTCTTCCACTTTTCCTCCCGGAAATTCCCATTTTTTTGAAATGTAGTCATACTTGTTTTCATTTCTTTGAACACAAAGTATTTTGTTCTCTTTAATTATTACAGCGGCTGTTACGTGGACTTCTTTCATAAAACAATAATTAATAATCTCCTTTACCAATAATTATATTTCGAACTCCTCCTCTAGGATTTCCCACGTCGCCTTTTCTTCTTGGAATAAGATGTATGTGGGTGTGAAAAATAGTTTGCCCAGCGGTTTCTCCTTGATTTATACCGATATTAAAACCTAGAATCGTTTTGTCTTCTTGAAGTAATTTATCTTTTGTTTTTATTATTAATTCATTAAAAGCGAGCAATTCAGCTGATTTCAGATCGAAGTAATTTGCATAATGTCTTTTCGGAATAATCAAATGATGTCCAGGTGTTACCGCATATTTGTCCTCAATCACATAAGCCATGGGATGATCAAAAATAATTTCCCGGTTCATGTTACAAAACACACAGTTTTCTTCACGAATTCCAAAGAGGTGAATCCTATTTCTGAAATCTGTATCGTCTGTGTCGCGTTTGTTTGTATTGCATTTGTAACACAAGGCTTGAAAATTTGAAAGTTCATCGGGTCCATTCCAATTTTTCGGAATAATGTGATCTACTTCTAAGGCCCGAATTTCTGAGGATATACCGCACAATTCACATACATTATTCGCTCTGTTCAAAACCTGATAACGAATGCTTCCATCTATTGGGGATCGATTTTTTCTTCTGTGATCCCATATCTGCATTCCTCTCTTTTCTTTATACTCTTTGATTTTATTAGAACATAATTCTATGAGTTTTGCACGTTCCTCATCGGATAATTCTTCAAAACCAATAAGTTGGTATTCATTTTTCTGTTTAGAAACTATTTGGTTGTTACGAAGAACCTTTCCGACCATTTGATTTACCCGTTCCGTATAGTATTCCAATTGACTTAAGTCATTCTGCACTAAATCGAAGGCAATTTCATCCGCTTTTGCTTTCCCTTCGTTTGAAAGTAGTTTCATTATCATGACGGGCTGATACACATGACTCATCCGCATCCGTTTACTCAAATACTCTTCTAATAAACGAAACTTATTCACCTATGCTAAAATTAATTTGTTCTCTAAAATACCCCCTCAACTTCTCGTCACACACATAAATATACGTTCCACGAATGCCCCGAAGCATCATGGTATGGTAAATGTTGAGGATATACGACCTTAATTTTTCTGGATCATCGATACCTTGCTTGCCTTTTTTGTCCTTGTAGTTTGCCGGAATGATCTCGATGCGTTTCGATGACTCATTATAGGTGATTTCAGTTCCGAAAATAAGACCGGTATAGTTCAAATCATAGCCTTGTGTTGTGTGTATGCAACCTACTTCTTGAAATGCATTGGGGCTATTGATCCAATCTTCGTTGGTACTGTTCCATTTTAAGGAAACTCCATCCAACTCAATATCCGGAACGTCAGCTTTTTGTGATTTCCATTCCCATGAATAACCTGACAATAAGCGACACAAACCAAATTCTTCTTCCTTTTTACGTAAGGCTTCGTACAAATCAGCGAGTGAGTCGAATATCCGCAAATCGTAAGCGGAGGTTTCAAAACGAATTGGTTCGATTAAGGATTTATGGAGCAGGTTATCCACGAAAGTGATGTAATCGTGTCCGCCTTTTACACGCATTTGGGATTGCAGTCGCAATAATTTTGCACTCCATTTTTTTTTGCTGAAAGCATCTTTATTGATGTCTGAAGGTTTAATAGATTGCCCTTCGTCGTAAAACAGAATTTGACATCG
>CANJNE010000132.1 GCA_947475275.1 Flavobacteriales bacterium
CCTTTCCACAATCATTTCATCCAAACCATTACTGTTTTTGTAATATTGTCCATCTGGCATGCGAAGGCAACTTGGTTTGCCATCCGTAATCATGAAAATTTGTTTGTTTGTGTTGCGTTTGCGGCGCAGAATGTCCATTGCTAATTCTAATCCAGCAACTGTGTTGGTGTGATACGGTCCAACATTCAAGTAAGGCAAATCCTTAATTTTGATAGGCCATGCATCATTTCCAAAAACGATAACATCCAAGGTGTCTTTTGGATAGGAAGTGGTGATGAGTTCCGCCAAAGCCATTGCTACTTTTTTTGCAGGAGTAATGCGATCTTCACCATATAAAATCATACTATGACTGATGTCAATCATTAATACGGTGCTCATTTGCGATTTGTGGTGCGTGTCTTCCACAACTAAATCTTGCTCTGTTAATCGAAAATCCCCAATGCCATTGTTTATTTGAGCATTTTTTAAACTCTCAGTAATAGATATATTTTCAATGGAATCACCAAATTGAAAATCACGAAATTCACCTGTTGCTTCATCTCCTTGACCGCTTTTTTTGGATTTGTGATTGCCTTGACCGCTCTTTCTAATATTCCCAAAAATTTGTTCCATTGCATTTTTGCGCAAAACACGCTCTGTTTTGGCTGTAATGGCTAATTGACCGTTGCCATCAGGTTGGATTTCTTCCCGCAGATACCCTTTTCTTTTTAAATCCTCAATAAAGTCATCCATTGTATATTCATCAGACGTTAATGAATATTCTTTGTCCAGAATGTTGAGCCAATCAAGCGCTTCATCAACATCTCCAGATGTGTGTGTGATTAACTCACTGAAAACATCAAATAGTTTATCAAAAGGTGATTGTTCAGGCGCTTCAAATGGTGTAAATATATAACCTGACTTAAGCATGTAAAGATTTTAAATAGAACAATAAGTGAGCTAAAATGTTCCCTTTGGATTATTGAATTACTAATAAAATTGTTGTTGTTGGATGAAAAACGGGTAATTTAAAATTAAATTATTCTTTATTACCAGATTTTAAAAGCAAAATAAAAAAGTGTATTTGTAAAGCGTATAAAGATAAGATTTTGGGTTTTCCAGGTACATTATTATATTCCTATATTGGTGTGCTTTTTTTTCATTCAAAAATAAATGCAAGGCAATCAATAATCTCTCCTTAGCTTTACATAAAATTGTTTCAATGACATTTCGCGATTTAAATTTAAAGAAACCACTTTGGAATGCCTTGGATGATTTAGGCTACAAAACGCCAACAACCATTCAGGCTGCGGGTTTTAACGTGATGATGTCAGGTAAGGACACAATTGGAATTGCGCAAACAGGGACGGGAAAGACCTTGGCCTATTTGCTACCGTGCCTTTGCATGTGGCAATTTTCTAAAGATCCTCATCCTCAAATTTTGATTGTTGTGCCTACCAGAGAGTTGGTCGCACAGGTGGTGAGTGAAGTGGAGAAGCTATCGACTTACATGAACGTGGCTGTTGGTGGTGTATATGGTGGCGCCAATATGAATACACAAGCAAGCATGGTGCTGCAAGGATTAGACATTCTTGTTGGAACACCTGGGCGCATTAGAGACTTGGCAGTAAGTGGTTCTTTGCAATTGAAACATGTGAAAAAAGTGGTAATTGATGAGGTAGATGAAACCCTAAGCCTAGGATTTAGGCCTCAGTTATTGCAGATATTCGAATTTTTACCTGCTAAAAAACAGTACATGGTTTTTTCGGCAACCCTATCAGAAGAAGTCTCGTTGTTTTTGGATGACTATTTAATATCACCTGTACGTGTTGAAGCTGCTCGTGCTGGTTTACCTATTGATAAAATAGATCAAACGGGTTATAGGGTGCCGAATTTTCTTTCTAAAGTTTCTCTTTTGCGGCATCTCATTCAAGAAACGGAAGCTAACTCTAAAATTTTAGTATTTGTTTCTACTCGCGCTTTAGCGGATTTATTATTTCAAGAAATAGAAGCGGATTTTACAGATACTTTAGGCATCATTCATTCTAATAAAGCACAGAATTTCCGCTTCGAAACAGTGCATAATTTTCAAACAGGTGCAATTCGTGTATTGATAGCGACGGATTTAATAGCACGTGGCATTGATGTTACAGACGTTTCACATGTTATCAATTTTGATATTCCAGAAAGCCCTGAAAACTACATTCACCGTATTGGACGAACAGGCAGGGCCGATAAAAATGGCATTGCAATAACTTTTGTTGCCGAAAAAGACGAATCAGCCCTAATGGCAATTCAGGATTTCATGAAGCAAAAACTTGTATTCACAAAAGTATCTGAGGATTTTGTTTTTTCAGACGAACTATTGGAATTCGAGAAGCCAAAAATCGTCATTCCTGGAAAAGAGATCAAATTACCTCAACGTGAGAATAAAGGCGATTCTTTTCATGAGAAAAAAGCTAAAAACAAAAAGGTAAACGTGCGATACGACCATAAAAAAGCCATGCAAGAAAAGTATGGAAAACCCAAGAAAAAAAGGAAGAAGTAAGCCCATTATGGCTTTGAAATTCAGGCGGTTCTAAATATCTCAGTGATAGTGAAAAGCGTGAGTCGTTCATTCCATATTGCCTTTCTTCATGCAAACGCTGTTTTTCTTATTATGTAATTCACCATCTTCTTCAATTTCAATTGTTTTCTTTCCAAAAAGACTGAATGAAAATTAAACGTAGTGTAATATTTTAATTCATTTGAGCATCTAATTTAAACGGATTTATTCATAACAAAAGATCTGAAATTATTTTGATGAACAAGATCAAGTTCTGTACCGTAGGCATTTGAAAAAGCTTTTGGCGTTTTAACAATTTTATCACTGTTCCATTTGAATTCATATGCTGCAATATGGCCATCCTTTTCTTCAATATAATCGATTTCTTGTTGATCTACAGTTCTCCAAAAATAACCTTTTGCGTAGGTGCGGTGGTATGCATTGAATTTCATCCGCTCTGCCATCAAAAAGTTTTCCCATAACGCTCCCTGATCATTACGGAACGCCATTGTGTTGAAATTTTGAATTAACGAATTACGAATGCCATTATCGTAGAAATAATACTTTTGATTTTGGCGAATTTCTTTTCGAAGATTTCTACTAAAGCCAGTAAGTGGAAATATGACGTAGCCCATTTCAAGAATCTTAATATATGATGACACTGTATTTTTATCAATTCCTATAAGTTTAGCAAGTTCATTTAAACTTACTTCACTGCCAACTTGAAAAGCTAAAGCCCTCAATAAATTCTCAAGCTCCTTCGCTTTGCGAACACCACTTATGGCCAATAAATCTCGGAATAAATAACTTTCTGCCAAATTGGTAAGCACTTCTCGTTCATCGCCCGGATGATTCAGCACATCTGGATACATCCCATACAATAAAATATGCTCCAGCCTGGCATTTGTAGCAATTAAACCAATCGAATTTTCGAGCTCTTCATAAGAAATGGGATAAAGTTGATACTCCCATTTCCTTCCTGTTAAGGGTTCGTTAATTTTAGAATTGAGATCAAAGGCAGATGAACCACTTGCAATCAATTGTACTTGCTTAAATTGATCCGTAATTTGTTTCATTACTAACCCAATATTTTCAATACGCTGAGCCTCGTCTATAAATACTATTTCGTACTGACTTATTATTGATCGCAACATTTCCGTAGTAGGATTATTTAATTGGTTTCGAACTGCAGCATTATCGCCATCGAGAAACAGATAAGACTTTGATTGCAGCAAATTTTGAATAAGTGTTGTTTTACCTACCTGTCTGGGTCCGGAAATGATAATGGCTTTGCCACTTCCCATTCTCTGTTTTAAAGTTTTTTCAATAGTTCGTGCTATCATTTTTATCTCTATTCACCAAATATACGTATTTTCAGTGAACATATTCACCAAATATCTATATAATCGGTGAATAGAAGGAGCGTTTTTCGTTTGGAGTCTCTTGAACGCGTATTTATTTTCAAATTTCTTGACCTGAGGAAAAACTATTTTCAACTTACAACAAAATTTAAAATAGCTTTGTAGTCCTCACATCAACTCGTATCAATATGCTTTCAAAAAACATTGATAAAAAACTTTTTCTATTAGATGCTTATGCGCTAATTTACAGGGCATATTTTGCATTCGCGAAAAATCCTAGGGTCAATTCTAAAGGTCAAAATACTTCTGCTGCCTTTGGTTTTACTAATGTTTTAATTGATGTTATTAAAAATGAGAAACCAACACATCTCGCGGTAGTTTTTGATCCACCCGGGGGCTCTACACATCGTATTGAAAATTTTGAGTCCTACAAAGCACATCGAGAAGAAATGCCGGAAGATATTCGCTCCATGATTCAACCTATAAAAAGTATAGTTGAAGCATTTAATGTTCCTATATTGGAATTGAAGGGTTTTGAAGCAGACGATGTTATTGGCACAATGGCCAAAATCGCCGAACAAAAAGGTTATACAACTTACATGATGACGCCCGATAAAGATTATGGTCAGCTGGTATCTGATCATATTTTTATTTATAAGCCAGGAAGAGGCGGAAATCCGCCGGAAATATTAGGTGTTAAAGAAGTTTGTGAGAAATTTGAAGTGGATCATCCGCTTAAGGTGATTGATATTTTAGGTTTATGGGGCGATGCATCGGATAATATCCCTGGTATCCCTGGTATTGGTGAAAAAACAGCAAAAGCATTGATTCAGAAATATGGTTCAATGGAAGCCATCTTCGAACACTCGCACGAATTAAAGGGTAAGCAGCAGGAAAATGTAATCAATTTTGAAGAGCAAGGAAGGATATCAAAAATGCTGGCGACTATTATCATTGATCTTGACGTAGCATTTGATGAAGAGGCTTTGGTGATGTGCGATGTTGATGCTGAAAAAGTAAAAGATATTTTTACTGAACTGGAATTCAGAAGTGTTGCTAAAAGAATTTTAGGTGAGGAAATCCCAATTGTGTCGGCCGCAAGTAAACCAAATGATTCGGGTCAATTGGATTTGTTCGGTGTGCAAAGTATGCTGGTAGAGCAAACACCAAAAGAAACACACGATCATAAGACCATTGCTACGGAAAAACCTAGTTATCATCTGGTAAATCTTCGAGAAGAGCGTTCGGCATTACTCGAAAAATTATTAGCTTCAAAAGAGGTTTGTTTTGATACAGAAACCACAAACTTAGAAGCGCGTCACGCAGATTTGGTCGGCATGTCATTTTCAATTAAACATAGAGAAGGATTTTACGTTCCCTTTCCTAAAGATTTTGAAAGCGCAAAAAATATTCTTAAAGAATTCGAACCTTTCTTCAAGGCAGAAGATGTTGAAAAAATAGCCCATAACATGAAATACGACTTAAAAGTATTGGAACGCTATGGTATTTCCGTTGAAGGCCCACTTTTTGACACCATGATTGCACATTATTTAATCAATCCGGAATCGAAGCAATCTATGGATTTCTTGTCAGAATTTTACTTGAATTATAAGCCGATTTCTATTGAATTGTTGATTGGAAAAAAGGGTAAGTCACAAGGGAATATGGGCGATTTGGCTCCTGAAGAAATTGTGGACTATGCCTGCGAAGATGCTGATATTACTCTGCAACTCAAGCATATTTTTGAACCTGAAATTCAGAAAGAGCATTTGAGAAAATTGTTTTACGAGGTTGAAATGCCTTTGATGGTGGTACTCAAAGATATTGAACGCGAAGGAATTGCAATAGATGCAGTGGCCTTGAATAAATACTCTCTTGAACTTGAGGAACATCTAGCTGAGCTTGAAAAAGGAATAGAAGCGGATGCAGGCATGAAATTCAATATCGATTCTCCAAAACAATTGGGAGATATTCTTTTTGAGATTCTAAAACTTGATCCAAAAGCAAAAAAGACGAAAACAGGACAATATGCGACATCAGAAGATATTTTGGTGAAGCTC
>CANJNE010000133.1 GCA_947475275.1 Flavobacteriales bacterium
AATGGATATGGCTATGCAATCTTTAAGATCCCATCTTTTGTGATTCAGTTCCTGACGATAGCGGGCCAAGAAGTGAATGGTATTGTCAACTGTAATTCCTAAGGCAATTGAAAATATTAACAAGGTAGAAGGTTTCAATGGAATATTAAACCAACCCATGATACCGGCTGTTATTACCATTGGAATTAAATTAGGTATCATGGATACAATTACCATTCTAATGGAGGCAAACAAAAGACTCATTAAAGCGGCGATAGAAATAACAGCAAAAAGAATACTTGAAACCAAATTCCAAACTAAATACTGTGTTCCTTCCGACACAACAACTGAAGTTCCTGTGAGGGTTACATCGTAATACTCATTATTAATGGCCTCTCTTAATTGCGCTTTGAATTCTGGTTTGTTGTAGTATTTTTTTATTAATTGATCATCGGAGTCAAATTTAAATTGAAGAGATTCATTTTTATTTGATATTACCGAGGTTAGTGAATTGTATATTTTCGGTCTTCCATTTAATATGGAGTCAATGTAATTGCTTTTACCATTTACGTATGATTCGTAATATCTTTCAACGTCTTTTTTATCAGGGTTAAGAATGCTATCTATTTTGCGCGAAACTGATGCAACTTTATCAGATATTTCGTAGGCCCCCTCGTCTTTAATCTGAGTCCGAATTCTGAGGATAAATTTTGAAGTGTCCGCCAATTCTTTAATGGAAAATGCATTATTATTGGTCATTTCGAAATTCTCGATGTATTTTGACAAACGTTTTTTATCTCTGGTAGAAAAAATGGTATATCTATCTGGATTATTATCGAAATAGGCCATGTTGATTACCTTCACAAAATCTACAATAGAAACACTTTTAGAAAAGTCTTTATCTTTCGCGAGCATTTCTTGTACTTCTTCGACTTTTTGAAGGGTGCCTTTTTCAAATAAACGCCCTTTTTGCTTGTAATTAACCATAATTTCAAAGGGAACTGCTCCTCCGAAATTAGCTTCCATAAATCGAATATCTTTGGCAATTGGATCATTCTGAGGTATGTCACCCGTTATATTACCGGTGACCTTCATTTTAAAAATTCCTAATCCAAAAAACACTGTTAAAGCAATAGTTGTGATATATACCCACGCTCTTTTGTGTATAGTGATATATACCAATTTATTCAATAGTCCAACAGCTAACTTTCTATCTAAATGTTTGAGGTGGCGTTCTGGTGTTGACCTTAAAAAAGATGCAAAAACAGGAATCAAGCATAGAGAAACCACGTAGCACATCATTATATTTAGTGTAGAAATTACACCAAATTCAAAAAACTTATCAGAATTGGTAAATAGGAACGTAAGGAAACCCAATGCTGTTGTTACATTGGTTAAAAACATTGCAATTCCCGTTTTACTTACTACCCTATTTAAAGCTTTGGCTCTATTGCCATGAAGGGCCAATTCCTGATGGTATTTATTGTAGAGATATATGCAGTTGGGTATTCCAATTACGATCATGAGCGGTGGAATAAGCGCCATCATAACCGAAACATGGTAACCAAATAATGCAATAGTTCCCATAGCTTGTACAACAGATACACCAACTACAGTCATACAAATAAGAACAGCTCTAAAGGACTTGAAAAATAAATACATTAAAATAGCACTAACCAACATGGAAAGCCCTATAAAAATGTACATTTCTGATTGTATTCTATTCGCTAAAACAACCCTAAGATATGGCAATCCAGCAAAATGAATTTCCCCAACATTCGCCAACGACTTTTCTGCCAATTTTTTTATTTCAAAAACGACCTTTGATTTTTTAATGTCACTCAAAAAGCTTTCTTCAATATTGATCATCATCAAAGAAACCTTAGTTGAATCATTGTAAAGAACATTATTGTAAAGCGGATTTTGCTTAATTTCTTCTTTGATTACTGCCAAAGATTTCTCACTATAATCTAAATTGAGATCCGAAAATATTTTTTCCGGCACAAAACGGCTTTCTTTTTTATTATTTCGAATTTTAACAAGAGTTGCCTCGGAAATAACTGATTCTACACCCTTTAATTGCAGAATTGTATCTCCAAGTTTTTTCCATTTTAAAAAATTTGCCTCTGTATAAAGAGAGTCTGATTTAAGAGCAATAACAAACGTTCCACCATCTTCTCCAAAGTGCGTTTTGAAATCTAGATAATTTTTAGTTGTTGGAGAATCCTTAGGAAGTAAAATCCCATACTTATTCTCCATTTTGATTCCGGTAACCGCATAATAGCCAAGATAAACAGTGATAAGGGTAATTAGCCCCAACACCAAAAACCTAAATTTTAAAATAAAATTGGCTATACTATTCCACATTATACGATACTATTTTTTCAAATTTAAGGGTGTGAAGTTAATGAAATCCACGCTAACCACAAAATTAAGGTTTTAAGTCTTCCTCCAACCATCTAAAAAACTCCCTTTGCCAAAGGATAGAATTTTGTGGACTTTGAACCCAATGTCCTTCTGTTGGAAAATACAAAAATCTACTTTTTAAACCCAGTAATTGAGCTGCTTGGAAAGCCTGCATCCCTTCACTTTCAGGAACCCTATAATCAATGCCCCCGTGGATTACAAGTATTGGAGTGTCCCAATTTTCCACATAATTATGAGGGCTGTTCTTTTCGTAATTTTCTTCATTAATATCCATCCAATAAGGCCCACCTTGATCCCAATCTGCAAAAAACAATTCTTCAGTAGTGCCATACCAACTTTCCAAATTAAAAAGTCCACAATGCGCTATAAAGGTTTTAAATCTTTTTTGATGAATTCCAGCTAACATATACACAGAATATCCACCATAAGATGCTCCAACAGCACCTATTCTTTCTCTATCGATGTATGGTAAAGTTGCTGCATCATCTACTGCTGACAAATAATCATCCATTGCCTGTCCTCCCCAATCTTTAGAAATTGCATCATTCCATTCTTGTCCAAAACCTGGAAGACCACGTCTATTTGGTGCTATAACAACATAACCATTCGAAGCCATTAGTGCAAGATTCCATCGGTAAGAGAAATATTGACTTACAGGACTTTGAGGACCTCCTTGACAATATAATAGAGCAGGATACTTTTTGCTTTCATCAAAATCAGGAGGAAGCACCATCCAAACTAGCATATCCTTGCCATCAGTTGTTTTTATCCAACGTGCCTCCACGCTCGGCATTTTTAATTTATCCGTTATTTCTTTATTCGTATTGGTCAACCTAGTGGTTTTTGAAGTTTTCAGATTCAAGGTGTATAAATCTGTTGGTTCAATCATAGATTGCTTACCGAAGTAGATGGAATTAGTGCCTACAGAGATACTGACAACATCAAAAGCGCCATCCGTTATCTGTTTGATAATGGGCTCTTTACCTTTCTTTAAATTTATCTCGAAAAGATGAATTGCTCCTTTCACTGCAGCAGTGAAATATAATTTTTCTCCACTTGGATTCCATGAAAAGTCTGTCACTGAAAGATCTACTCCCTCAGTTAAATTGACGTTTGTAAGTCCATTATTCCAGATAATATCATTTTTATCGGATTCAAAACCATCACGAGCCATACTGAGCCATGCCAACTGACCATTGACATTAAAAGATGGATTGATGTCGTAACCTTTATTGGCCTCTGTTATATTTTCGGTAGTCTTTGAAGAAATATCATATATGTATAAATCACTATTGGTATGTATGGCAAAATCCTTACCAGTCATTTTTTTGGATGTGTAAATGATTTTCTTGTTGTCAACTGAGAAGGTAACCTGCTCTGAGCCACCCATTGGAGGCAGAACACCATCGTATGGTTCATCGTCTAAAACATCTATTCCAGGATCTACTATTTTATTCAAACTATTATCAATTTCATACAATATCAAATGACGCTTTTTAAAGTCGTCGAAATGATCCCAATGTCGATACATTAAATCATCCTCAATTCTTGCATTGGCCAAAGGTAAATCCGTATATATTTGATTTACAGATTGTTTGTATGGAATTGCTTCTATGGTAAGAATTTTTTTACAATCGGGAGAAATCTTGAATCCTTCTATTTCTTTATTCTGAAAATCAGAATATTGATATTTATCGGCACCATCTGGGTTAATTCTCCATACTTGAATGCCATTATTCTCACTTGACAAAAACCAAATCTTATTGTCACTTCCCCATTGGGCATCAAATTCAGAAAATGCGGTATGGGTAAGTTGTTTTATTGAATTGTCCTCAAGATTGATAAGAAACAAATCCGTGTTACCTTTATTTTTATCTAGGTCAAATGTTCGCTGACCGTAGAGTAGAAATTTTCCATCAGGAGACACAGTCCCCCCAGAAATTCTTTTCATACTCCAAAGTATCTCAGGGGTCAAATTACTTAATTGTGTTTTTCCCGTAAAGGACAGAAACAGCGCTAAAATCGTAAATAAGTATTTCATTGTTTTACTAATTCCAGGAAACACATACTCATTTTAGAAAAAATGGTTGCATTTAATTGTCATTAAAACAATTTATATTCTTTGATGATATATTTACAGGGATGCTTCCGTATTTTTCTAGTATTCACTTGAAAGAATAAAAACCAGCAAATTGAGCCCAAAAAGCAAAAGAATCAAGATGCGTTGAAAAACATTAAATTTCTTCATCAATTCAATTTTCTATCAGAAAAATAATAAAAGAAAGTTATATTCCGAAATATTCGATCACAATAATCAATCAATTAAAAAATTGGCTAGTATAATATTTCCATAATGATTGGTTTTTGAGAAGGTTCTATAATATGTTCTAGATAATCAAATGTAGATTCAGCGGCCATTGGACACCGGAAACTATTTGGTATAGGTTCCTAGAAAAGAGATTGATGATTTAGAAATAAAGATCTTTGCTTGCAACGACAAAACGAATAAAATACGAAATTTCATTGATAATTTAAGCTAAATCATCCCCTTTGTAACAAGAATTTGTTCCATTTCTTGTTGTATTTTTTGGGATTCTTCTCTTGCCTTAATGGAAAAATCAGCATCATTAGAAGCATAAATAATTCCCCTTGAAGAATTCACCAAAAGCGCACAATCTTTCCCCCATCCGAATTTCGCAACTTCCTTAAGTGATCCACCTTGAGCGCCAACACCTGGAACCAGGAAAAAACTTTCAGGAGCTAAACTTCTCACATGCGCAATTTCTTCTGCTCGGGTTGCGCCCACTACATACATTAAGTTATCTGGATTTCCCCATTTCAAAGATGTTTGAATGACATTTTCATACAATTTACCTCCATCTTTACTTGAAATCATTTGAAAATCCAAAGCACCTTTATTGGAAGTTAACGCTAGGAGCACAACCCATTTATTTTCATATCCCAAAAAGGGCATAACACTATCTTCACCCATATATGGGGCGACAGTTATAGCATCGCAAATTATTGTTTCAAAAAAAGTTTTCGCGTAATAATTCGAAGTGTTTCCTATATCACCTCTTTTAGCATCAGCAATTACAAAACATTCAGATGGAATGTAAGCGATTGTTTTAGCTAATGATTCCCAACCTTTTGCGCCATAACACTCATAAAAAGCTGTATTGGGCTTATAAGCTACGGCAAAATCTTTAGTTGCATCAATGATGGCCTTATTGAACTCGAAAATAGGGTCTTCGGATTGAAGTAAATGATGTGGGATCTTAGATAGATCAGGATCTAAACCAACACAAAGGAAAGATTTCTTACTTACAATTTGATTAACCAATTCTGCTCTTGTCATGCTGCTACTTCTTGACCTTTAAGTTTCTCAGCATTTTCAGCAAGTTTTAACGAATCGATCATATCCTTTAAATCACCATTCATGAATGCCCCAAGGTTATAAATTGTTTTGTTTATTCTGTGATCCGTAATTCTTCCTTGCGGATAATTGTATGTTCTAATCTTAGCAGATCTATCACCT
>CANJNE010000134.1 GCA_947475275.1 Flavobacteriales bacterium
CTTGCCGGTGCAGGCACCCATACTATTACCTACAGTATAGCGGGAACTTGTGGCGACACACAATCATCGAATATTATTGTAAATGCGCTTGATGACGCAACAATTACAGCAATTCCTGTTCAATGCCTTGGTGGTCCCATAGTAAATCTTTCTGTAGTAACCACTGGAGGGGTTTGGTCTGGTCCGGGAATAGTTAATACTACTTCGGGTCAATTTGATCCTTCAGTTGCTGGACCAGGAACGCATACTATTTCTTACGTTACCAATGGACCTTGTCCTGATAATGCTACACTTTCAATTCAGGTTTTGGGTCCTTTAGCGCTTCAAGCAAATGGAGTAAATACAATTTGTGATGGGGAAACTACGCCGCTTAGCGCAACGGGTAGCGGAGGGGATGGCAATTTATTATTTAATTGGACCGATGAATTTGGTAATTCCGTTGGCGTTGGAACAAATATTAATGTAAGTCCATCAATAACAACCCTTTACACGGTTACATTAAGTGATGGTTGCACCACTCCAGATCAGTCTTCATCAGTTCTAATTACTGTTAATCCAATACCTGTAGTTTCATTTAGCCCCACAAATGCTTTAGGATGCGAACCCTATCAAGCAGTATTCACCAGTCCGGTTTATGGTACAAATGCAACTTGTAATTGGAATTTTGGAAATGGGCAGACGAGTTCCAGTTGCGGAGGTGATTCTACAATGTACAATCTAGCCGGTTGTTACGATGTTACATTAACTGTAACTGAAAATGGATGTGTTGGGACTTTATCTGTAGCAAATGCGGTTTGTGTGGGTGAAAATCCAATAGCCGATTTTGCTGCTTTTCCTGAAACTGTCGAGATTTTTAACCCCGAAATAGAATTTACCAATCTATCCCAAAATGAAACCATTTATCAGTGGTCGTTCGGCGATGGATTTTATTCCAATGATGAAAATCCAGTTCATGTCTATCCCGAGGAGGCGGCAGGTTATGATGTATGTTTAGTAGTTACAAACACCCAGGGCTGCACGGATACGGTTTGTCATGGTGTGCAAATAATTGAATCTTTGATTTATTATATTCCGAATTCGTTTACACCAAATGCTGATGAACACAATCAAACATTCAATCCGGTTTTCTATTCTGGAATAGACCCTTATAATTTCAGTTTAAGAATTTACAATAAATGGGGAGAATTAATTTGGGAAACAAAAGACCCGGAAATTGGATGGGATGGAATCGGTCCAAACGGAAGCCTCGTGCAATCAGGAACATATGTTTGGACATTGTTTATGAAGTCTAAAGAAAATGATAAAAAGATTACTGATACAGGATATGTTAATGTTTTAAGGTAACTCGTATAATTTAATTGAATTCGGAATTTATATATTGTAATTAAGTGATATTATTATAAATTTATTCTAAACAATTAAAATGTCTTTATCACCTGGCGCTAAAGGTTGGATTAATAAATATTTTGACCTAGTCAATAATAAATCTATAACACTTTCTTATGATCAACCTGAAAACGTATCCCAAGAAACATTTCTGCATGCATATATTGGAGAAACAGGATTGATTTTCGGGTATCCAACCCAACTAATATTTGCCAAAGGGGTTAATGATAAGTATTGGACGACAGATGAAAAGTTAAAAATTCTAGTTTTTGAAGCGCAACTGTTGGTTTATCTTCTCAATAATCACGACAAACCTTTTGAAAAAGATTGTTTTATTAATTCATTAGTGGCGTTTTATGGAAAACACGACGCAACATCCATAAAAAAGTTAATGTCGTTTTTTATCAAAAAAAACGATATAGAATTTTTAGAGTCTGCCATTGCAAAAAGGATTGAGATTAAATCGAATGTTTTAGAAAGTAATTTATGGATAAATTATATCAATAACTGTTTTATTTTTCTCGATATCATTCTTTTTAATGATTATTTAAAGAAAAGTGACAAACCATTTTCTGAAAATTACGAAGAATTGGCATTAGAAGCTTTGGGAATAATTACCATGGCCGCATATTCTGATGGAGAAATAGAAAAGCAGGAGGAATATTTTTTTAAAGTTTTTTTAGCATCTGCAAATTTACAAGACAACAAGAAGGATATTGCAACATGGAGATTTAACAAGGGCATGAAATTCAAAGACCTTGTTGGTGTTGCCAATAAAAATTGGATGTTTAAACACTTTGTTCTAGACCTTGCAACGCTAGTAATTATGTCAAACCATGATACCGCCTTGGAAGAGCGCCTGTTTTTAAATGAACTACTTGAACTACTTGATTTTTCAGAAAATGAATTAAACCGTTCTATCGCTTTAACAGAGCAATTTATTTTGAATAACCACGATAAAATACCTCTTTTAAAAAACAGCTCTTCGATTGAGAAAATATATTCAAGCTTTTCGAAAAGGTGGGTAAAAATATTAGGGAGAAACAAAGACAAGCTGGCTGTCGAATTAAAACAAAGTAAGGAGTTAGTGAGCTTGATCAGAAAATCTACCTCAACAGAACTTACAAAAGAAGAAAAAGAATTGGTAAAAACTCAATTTAAAGATATTGTCAAATCAATGCCTTCTTTAGCTATATTTATGTTGCCTGGCGGAACAGTATTACTGCCACTATTGGTAAAAATTGTACCTGACATTCTGCCTTCGGCCTTTAGAGATAATGAAGTTGAAGATCTTAAACAAGATCCAAAGAAAAAAGAATTAAACTGAAATCAAATATGAAGAAGATATTTGCATTGAGTATTTTATTTTGTAATGCAGCTCATGCACAAACTGATTGTATAGACTTAAATAGTTATACCACTCAGTATTTAGAATTTGTAACGAATGATGATAGTTCGTTTCCTGTTGGAACTTCTTTTTTAACTTCATCAGGAAACGGATGGATCAATTATATTAAACTTGACAACACCGACACCTACGATAGTATTGTTGGAAATGTGTTATATTATTCAGGTGGAATTGGTATTGACGTAGCGGGACCCCTTTGTTCAAATAGAACACTTACATTTTCTTCCGGGAACTTGAATGAATTACGGGTTGATCAAACAGTAGTTTTTTTCCAAAATAATCCCCCATCTCAGTTTAACGGACCAAATTTCACAGTGAATTGGAACGGAACGGAGACTTTCGAAGTCACAGGAGATTACCAGTTGATAAGCCTTATCGGAAATCAAAATACACTTTACGATGTTTGTTTTGTTTGTGAAGGCCTTGGTCTAAATGAAGATTTTTCGAATTATAAAGTTTTTCCCAATCCAGTAATTGATATATTATCTGTTCAAATTTCAGATGAGGATGCCTTATTGCATATTACTGATGTTACAGGTCAAATTGTTTTAACTGAAAAATTGAGTTTTGGAAATAATGAAATCAACACATCTTCTTTAAAAGATGGTGTTTATGGTGTTCGCATAATAAGAAATAATGGGGATTTGATAAATTTAAAAACGATTAAAACCCAAATTTGATATTTCTTTGAATTACATAATTTTGAAAATGATTGCGAAACGAAATTTATTGTTTTTATTTTTTATCTCAACCCAACTCCTTTCTTTTGGCGCTGCGCTTTCAATTGAGGGCTCCTATCAAGGTAAAAACTTGTACATCCAAAACGCCATGGCAGATGATGGTTTTGGTTATTGTGTTACAAAAGTAACTGTAAACGGTGATATTCTACCTGGCGCTATTGGTTCAAGTGCTTTTGAAATTAATTTTTCGTTCTTTAATCTAACTATAGGAGATCCTTTGTTTATTGTTATAGAGCACAATGACGGTTGCGTTCCAACAATAATAAATCCAGAAGTGTTGCTCCCAAAAAGCACTTTCGAAATCGAGTCAATAATTGTTGATGAAAATGGAAAATTGAAATGGAAAACAAATAAAGAAGACGGAAAACTTACTTTTTTTGTCGAGCAATTTAAATGGAACAAATGGGTTGTAGTTGGGGAGGTTCAAGGTAAAGGAACCGCGAACTTAAATTCTTATGAGTTTAACAGCGCTCCACATTTTGGACTAAACACCTTGAGGGTAAGTCAAACTGATCATTCCGGGACCAAGCGTGTATCCGCTGAAGTGTCATTTACATCTAAGACCAAAAAAATAACCAAAAGCCCCGTGAAGGTTAAAGACTATATTTATTTTTATGCTGATGGTATTTCTATTGAAACCCAATACGAAATATTCGATGCTTATGGAAACATTGTGAAACAAGGTTTCGGTTCCAAAATAGATTGTTCTAATTTATTAAGCGGAGCATATTACATTAATTTCGATAATGTGAACGAGAAGTTTATTAAAAATTAAGTGTATGGTAAAGAAAATAGAACATATCGGAATTGCTGTAGAAAATATTGAACAATCCCTAAAAATTTATGAAGAGATTTTAGGATCGAAATGCTACAAAACAGAAGTCGTTGAGACCGAAGCTGTAAAAACTGCTTTTATTGCTATCGGGGAGTCAAAAATTGAACTTTTAGAGGCTACATCAGAAGAATCACCAATTGCTCAATTTTTAAGAAAAAAAGGAAGGGGAATGCATCATATTGCATTTGATGTCGATAATCTGGAAAACGAACTTGAACGTCTTTTACAATTGGACTATCAGCTTATTCATAAAACTCCAAAGGCTGGTGCCGATAATAAGTTAATTGCATTTCTTCATCCGAAATCCACTGATGGTGTACTAATTGAATTGTGCCAAGATAAAATCTAGGTCTAAAGGATGATTTTGTAAATGTAAAACTGTTTTTAATCCTATCTTTTTGGCACCTTCAATATGTTGAATAGAGTCGTCAATAAATAATGTTTCATTCGGAATTAATTGATTTTCTGTGCAAACGAAGGCAAATGTTTCAGCATCTGGTTTTCTCAATCCTAATTGATGTGAAAAATAGATTTTTTCGAAAAAATCTTCAATGGGTTGTTGGCTTATTTTGGACCACTCCCTATTAACTTTATCTACATGCAGTGCATTTGTATTACTCAAAAGAAATAACCTGTTTTCCTTTTTTAGTTCAACCAAATTCTCCTGTTTTTCCTTTTTAAAATCCAAAATCATCGCATTCCAAGCGTTAACAATTAGATTAGGATTACATCTTTTGGGTATTAAATCTAAAATTTCATTAATAAACCTTTGCGTAGAAATTTTCCCAGTTTCATATGCATCAAATACTCCATTTTGGTTTGCTTGACTATATAGGTCTTTAAAGTCAGTAATTCCCAAGTTTTTAAATGCATTAATGGTTAATTCATAATTCAAATCAATTAGCACACCGCCTAAATCGAATATTATAGATTTTGATTTCATCTTACGAAAATAAAAAAGGGTCTGTAAAACCAACGAGTTGTCAGAATAAAAATCTTCCGAATTATTTTTTTTACACCTTTATTATTGATGTAATTATTTAAAAATCGATTAATTAATTTTTGTTTATCGTGTTGTTAATGAATTCAATATGATGTGTCTATTTTAAAGATCTAAAGTTGGTGTTAATGATGTACTTTAATGTGCTTTAACAAGGGATATACCTTAACTAAAAAGAATTGAAATAAAGGATTTAAGCAATAAAACATTACCTAAAAACATTAACAAACTACTATTCTCGCTCCCAATCCAAGTAAAACTACGTAATCTCTTTGCGTGCAATAACTGATTTTGCATGTGCTGCACATCGGTTTTCTTTTGTGCCGGGGAAAATGCGCACAACTTTGTTTCAACCAAATAAATGAAACAATTAAAAAACCTTTAAAATTTAAGATTATGAAAACGAATAACTTTTTCCGCTCTTTAACACTCATCGCAGTTACTACCTTAACTTCAGTTGCAGCGATGGCACAGCAGC
>CANJNE010000135.1 GCA_947475275.1 Flavobacteriales bacterium
GATTCGCTGTTGGTTTCATACTGGATTCAAGATGCTAACGAGGTGAAGCATTATGTAAATTATGACAGACAGGATTCACTGCTTGTAAATGAAATATTTAGGGATACTATTACTATAACAACATTGGGTTTAAGTGGATATAATTCTTTGTGGATGGAGGTGAATCCATATGTAAATGGAAGTTTATTCATAACCGACCAACCTGAGCAGGCACATTTCAACAATGTACTTCAATTGCCTTTTTTTGTGGTTAATGATAGCGAAAATCCAATTTTAGACGTTACTTTCGATGGGCAACATATCCTCAATGGCGATATTGTTTCACCATACAGTGAGATACTTATTTCCTTGAAGGATGAGAATCCTTATCTGATTATGGATAACATTTCAGACACTACGCTATTTGGAATTTATCTTATAGATCCGAATGGTGTTCAAAAGCGCATTCCTTTTGAAGATGCTAATGGTAATACCGTAATGCAATGGATTCCTGCTGATAATCAAAATAAACGATTCAAAATAATCTATCCAGGCAGTTTTGAGCAAGATGGAATTTATACATTGAGCGTTCAAGGATCGGACCGAAGCGGAAATGTTTCAGGAGATTTGGAATATAAGATTGATTTTGAAGTAGTTCACGAATCCTCAATTACGCATTTATTGAATTATCCTAATCCTTTTAGTACCAGTACAAAATTTGTTTTTACGCTCACTGGATCTGAAGTTCCTGATGAAGTTCTCATTCAAATCTTAACGGTTACTGGAAAAGTTGTCCGAGAAATTACAGAAGATGAATTAGGTTCTTTGCACATTGGAAGAAACATAACCGAATACGCTTGGGATGGTCGAGATGAATTTGGAGATCTGTTGGCAAATGGCGTTTATTTATATCGCGTACTTTCTGAAATAAATGGTGAATCCATTAAACATCGCGAAACCAATGCTGACAAATATTTCACAAAAGAGTTTGGGAAAATGTATTTGTTTAGGTAGTTAAAAAAATCTACAGCTAAAAACCGCTGTATCGTCAATTAAATCCAACTCGCCTCTCCATTCATCAAGTTTTGAAAAAAGTAAGTTGTTTAAATCTTCCATTTTCAAAGGATAGAAAGCGTTTACTAGCTTAACAAGTCGCTCTATACCAAAGTATTCGTTATTTTGATTCTCAAGTTCTACAACTCCATCTGTATAAAGAAAAATCGTAGTATTAGGTTTAAGTAATTTCTTTCCTGTTTGAATAAATGGTAATTCATCCAGCATACCAAGTCCTATGCATCCTTCAGTAAGCATTTCAACTTTTCTGCCGTTGGTAATAAAAGGATGATTATGGCCAGCATTGATGTATTTCAATTCTCTAGTTGTTGCATTGTAATGGGCAATAAAAAACGTAATGAACTTTTCGCCTTTTGCACTAAGCATGACTTTCTTATTGAGTTCTTCCAACATAAATTCCAAATCAAAGCGCTGGTAATTGAAAACCGTGCGAATAGTTGCCTGAAAGTTTGCCATGAGCAATGCAGCACCTATTCCTTTACCGGAAACATCAGCAATACAAATAACATATTCATCGTCACCTAAGGGAATAAAATCATAATAATCCCCTCCTACTTCGTGACGTGGGGTATACTTTGCGGAAATATCCATCCGACGATTGGAAGGTAAATCAGATGGAAAAAGTAAACGCTGCATTTCCGATGCCACCTCCAATTCTTTCTTTATTCTTGCTTGAATAAGGCTTTGACCAGCCAATCGAATATTTTCAATGGCAACAACTATAATATTTGTAAGGGTTTGAATAAAACCTAGGGTATTCAGTTCCTTTGTTTTTAGATCTGCATCGAAAGTGAAGTTGCCTTTCAAAAGCAAGAACGCTATCGGTATTTTATTATGAAAAATGGGAATTACAATATCAAATGCTTTCAAAAATTGAGAGTGTGAAGATTGTATTTGTGTGATTTCCTGGAACCTCAACAATTCACTTTCAACATCCAAATCCTTAATACGCCCTTTAAATCCATTTTTAATGACGCAATTCCATTCAACGGACTTATTAAAAAGAATAAATCTTTGAATTCCAATTTGTTCATTAAGGATAAAACTATAAATTCTCAACAATTGTTCTACGCCAGCATTATTATTGATAGCTTTTGTTATCTCTAACAAAGAACTCAACATAAAATCCTTATCCTTGATTTGATCTTCAAGAATCTGCTCGCGCAATTGACTCATTTGATTTTATCAATAAGTTGTGGTAATTTTCTTAGTGAAGCCAATTCTCTAAATTTCTCTCTCACTTCGCCGCAAGGACTTCCAAAATAGGTTTTATTGCCTTCCAAATCCTTCGAAACACCTGATTGGGCTAAAATAACAGCTCCTTCTCCTATTGTTAAATCACTTGCTACACCAACTTGACCCCAAAGGATTACACGATTTTGTATTTTTGCACATCCGGCAATTCCAACATTTGCTGCCAATAAACAATCTTCTCCAATTTGGGTATCGTGACCTATATGAACCTGATTGTCGATTTTCGTTCCTTTACCTATTTTTGTGACACCAGTCACACCCGCATCAATAGTACATAATGCCCCTATTTCAACATTTTGCTCAATGTGCACTGCGCCACAAGTATGCATGCGATGGTAACCGTCAGCTTTTTTCTTGTAGTAAAATGCATTGAAACCAATTACGGTATTTGGACCTATTATCGCATTATCCTCAATTACAGTTCGATCGGCGATGAATGTTCCTGAGTAAATAACGACATTCCTTCCTATTACTACATTTTGACCGACATGAACATTTGGGTATATAATGGCGGAAGAATCTATTTGCGCTGCGCTATCGTCACCATCCAAAACGTGTTTTAATGGCGAGAAATGCAGCGTTAATTTGTTAAAATCGTCGAACGGCGTTGCTGAAATCAACAATCCTTTTCCATCAGGACAAGAAACCTCTTTATCAATAATGATTGTTGTAGCTGCGCTGTTTAAAGCTTTATCGTAATACTTTGGATGATCGACAAAAACCAAATCTCCATTTTCAACCATGTGTATTTCATTGATTCCGGTTATCAAATGATTCGGATCTCCCAAATAATTACAATTCAAGAATTCGGCTACCTCAGCTAACCTATATGGTCTTGGCAATTTCATGACTACACTTTTTTTAAAATTACATTAGAGAAGAACGTAAAAAACGACTTATTAGCTTGTTTTATCACCTCAACTGTGTTAATACCATTCCATTTTGACAAAATCTTAGTAAAATTGTAGACTTAAAAAAATGACAGCGTCGCATTCTAAATTCAAAACAGCCATTAATGCTGCTTATTTCAGTATTTTCGGAAATTTAGCATTGGCTATCACCAAAGGAATAACGGGGTACTTTGGTAATTCTTTTGCTTTGATTGCTGATGCCATTGAATCATCTTCTGATGTATTTGCATCCTTATTGGTTTTGTTTGGATTGAAATACGCCTCACGACCACCAGATGAAAATCATCCATACGGACACGGGAAAATCGAACCATTAACAACTTTCGCTGTTGTAGGATTTCTGCTCATTTCAGCGACCGTAATTTTTGTGCAAAGTATTGACAATATCCTAACACCTCATGATACACCCGTTCCTTTCACACTTTATGTGTTAGCAGGGATTATTTTTACCAAAGAAGTCTTTTATCGCATCGTGAACCGTAAAAGTGATGAAACCAACAGCACGTCTTTGAAAGCAGACGCTTGGCACCATAGAAGTGACGCGATAACATCTCTGATGGCTTTTATTGGAATTTCAATAGGATTGTATTTTGGTCCAGGATATGAAACAGCAGATGACTATGCTGCAATGATTGCATCACTTTTCATTGTCTATAATGCTTATCTTATTTTTCGACCTGCATTGGGTGAAATCATGGATGAACATTTACACGATGAATTAATTGCAGATATTCGAAAAGAAACTGAAAAAGTTAAAGGCGTCATTTCTACTGAAAAATGCTACGTTCGAAAAATGGGTATGCATTACCTCATAGATTTACATGTTGTGGTAAGCTCATCATTATCTGTAGGAGAAGGTCATGCTATCGCACATTCAGTCAAAGACCATCTAATAGCCGAAATACCTGATATTTTGGATATACTTATCCACATCGAACCGGAAGAAATTACGCCAACAGCTTATTATCAATAATTCAATAAATTTTCCAAAGCATCTTTAACGTGCTGACTATTGGTCAAAAGAGCTGCCTCAAGTGTTGAATTCAATGGAATTGCAGGTGTGTCAACAGAACCTACGATTCCGATTGGAGCATCCAAATATTGAAAATTATCACGTTGAATGCGTCCAGCCAATCCTAGCGTAAAGGTATTTTCCACTGATTCTTCTGTTACCAAAAGTACTTTACCATGTCTTTGTGCAGCATCATTAATGGCATCCATATCCAAAGGATTCAAGGATCTCAAATCCAAAATTTCAACTTGTCCTTCGAATGAACTAGCCGCTTCCAATGTCCAATAAACACCTCTTCCATATGTAATTACAACACATGAAGATCCATTTTCAATAGCTTCAAATGAAGCTTCCTGAACGGTTCTTGCTTTACCAAATGGTATAATGTAATCCTCATCAGGTTCGATAGACATCGCGCCCTCTGTTCCAGGAATTTTTGACCAATACAATCCTTTATGTTCTAATAAAACAACAGGATTCGGATCGTAAAACGCGGATTTCATTAAACCTTTTAAATCGGCACCAGTTGAAGGGTATGCCACCTTAATACCTCGTATATTCGTCAAGACAGATTCTACACTTGATGAATGGTAAGGTCCGCCAGAACCATATGCTCCAATGGGTACTCGAATTACACAGCTTACCGGCCACTTTCCGTTAGAAAGGTAATAAGAACGTGATAATTCAGTAAAAAGTTGATTTAATCCCGGCCAAATATAATCTGCAAACTGCACCTCAACAATAGGTTTGAGACCAACAGCGGACATTCCCACTGTAGAACCAATAATAAATGCCTCTTGAATTGGTGTATTGAAAACCCTATCGTCACCAAAAGTTTGCGCAAGTGTAGCCGCCTCTCTAAAAACACCTCCTAAACGACCGCCAACATCTTGTCCATACAAAAGAGCTTCAGGATGTTTTTCCATGATTTCGCGAACAGCGAATAGGGCCGAATCGACCATTACCGTTTTTTTCTTTCCTTGAGGTTCGCGTTCACCTTTTTCTTCCGTTACTGGACTAGGAGCAAAAATAAAATTGGTAACAGCATCCGGTTCAGGATCAGGTGAATTTAAAGCATTTTCGTATGCCTCATCAACCTTTTTTCTGGCAGCAGCTTCCGTGTTTACTATATCCGCTTCATCAATATTATTATCTCTTAAAAGTTGTTTCAATTTTGGAAAAGGATCTTTTTTCGCTTCTTCCACCAAATCATCACGGTACCATTCTTTTCGCACTCCAGAAGTGTGATGACCTAAAAGAGGCACTTTTGCATGAAGGACAAAAGGTCGTCGTTCTTTTCTTACTGTTTCAAAAACCTCACTCACTGTATTGTAGGCCAATTCGAAATCGGTTCCATCAATCGTGCGAACTTCAATTCCATTAAAACCTCTTGCATATTCGGACATATCCTGAGCACGCGTTTCTTTAGCATTTGCAGAAATATCCCAGCCATTGTCTTGCACCAAATAAACAATTGGAAATTGTTTTAATGCCGCCATTTGAAGTGCTTCAGAA
>CANJNE010000136.1 GCA_947475275.1 Flavobacteriales bacterium
ATTGCATTAATTCATTCGAGAGATTGCCATTAACCTGACTTTGCATTGCCATAAAATTCACTTTTCAATAACTGGCGTTAAAGATAATGACAATACCTAAGTGATTTAAAAAACGAAAGTGAGAAATCAGTAAAATGTTTTCTCACAACATAAAATGTAGTGCATTTTTTAGCAATTTAATAATAAATACCAAATTAGAATCGTAAGAAAAAGAAGGGATACCCCAAGTGAAATCGATACAATAAATCTTTTAAAAAACATCAATCGACTTTCAATGATTGGAAGCATTTTCATTTTAACCTCTTCACTTTGATTGGGGGTTAGAAAGGTGACTAAAATCCAAATAAATGATGTGAGCATTGTAACCACTATTACTCGACTTTCACTTTCTGGGAATTCAGCTAGTGGAAGGTATTTGTGGCAATATGGATAAATCAAGGTAAAGATTGCAGAACTGAACATTGCACTCAGCTGTGACCACGCATTAATTCGAAACCAAATCCATCTAAGAATATAGACTGGCGCCACTCCTGCGGCAATGGAAAATGTAATTTTCACCAAACTTTGAAGGCTATCTATATTCAGAGCAAAAATCATAGAAAGCAGACTAAGTAGAACCATTGTTCCGTAGGAAACAAACTTTAAATTTCTGTTGTCTAAATTGGCATTAAGGTATCCTTTATAAACATCAATGGTTAAAAAAGAAGCTCCCCAATTAAGCAATGAATCTGCTGTTGTTATGAACATTCCAAAAAATCCAAGAAAAATTAAACCGTGAAAAGCATCTGGAACTATATTGAAAACACTTTCAACATATTGTAATTCTGGATTGGATGATTGATTCGTAAAGCCGAGTAAAATGAGAATGTGTCCAATAACCAGAAAACCGATTATAAACGAAATTCCAATTGGTAGTAACCCAGTCCACATAGCATTTTTTTTATCTTTTACTGATGTAAACCTAGACATTTCAGGACCACCGCCATCAAATAGGTAGCAGCTCCACCATTGAATCCCGAGAAAAACAAACAAAGAAAACCAAGCCCCTTGATTTTCATATTTAGGAAAAATCAATCGTTTATCAGGGTTGTCAAAAAAAGAAAATATATCCTGAAAACCACTCATTTGGCTTCCTACGAAATAAAGGATGATCAACAAACTAAGGAAGAAAAGAATAGCATGAAAGGCGTCCATCTTTAGTTTGAACTCAAATACATTTTTAAATGCAAAAAGAACAAGAACTGCAGCAGAAAAATAAATAGCCATCGAGCCATCTATATTAAAAAACACCTCTAAAATTCTTGAGAAACCGATTAGATGAAAACACAGAGATAAAGCAACAACCAGACCACCTACATAGATTGCTCGAAACACATGTAAAATCCTACCGCTCCTTCCAGGAAATCGAAAAAGTAAAAATTGATTATCTGTTATAAAATCAAACTTTTGCCATAAAGGCGCAAAAACGATTGGAACAACAAAAGATCCGATTATTCCAGCCCAAACCATCCACAATCCAGACATTCCATGTTCAGAAATTAGCCCCATAAGGAATTGTCCTTGATCCGCAGAAAGGTAAAACATGTAAAGAGATAGTCCAGAAATCATCCATGAAATCTTTCCCTTTGCTTTAAAAAATGTGTAGTTGTCTCCTCTAGAATTGTAAATAAAAACAACTAGCATTAATAAACAGTAAACAATAATGGCAATCACAACCTAAAGTTAAATCAAGAAAGTGAATTTTCATCCTTTGTGTTTAACATACTCAAGATAATATTATTTAACTCGGAAAACTGTCTTCAAATTTAAACTAACAATTTAATTTGTTAAAATTTAATTATATAATCGGATTTTGTGCGATTATATGTGTTTAATTTAAGTTTATTTGGTTTAAAATATAAATTTAATCGGAAAAAATCCGATTATTAATATTATATTTGACGTGTGAATTTAAGGCGGAAAATAAAATTTTACAGCGATGCACCCATTTCTCATAATGTTTTGCTTGAGGTTCTTGGATCATATCGTAGGCCTAACGATAAAGTTAGCGAAATGATAAGAAATGGGGAATTAATATCCTTACGTCGGGGTTTGTATGTTCCGGGGCCTGAATTTGATTTACCCATACCTGATGCATTTGTAATTGCGAATCATTTAAGAGGTCCAAGTTACATTTCATTAGAAACAGCTCTTTCCTATTGGGGATTCATTCCGGAGCGTGTGCATGAGGTTTCATCGGTTACAATAAAAACCACAAAAACATATAGTACTCCAATCGGGCGCTTTAGCTTTCAGCATTTGGCTTTACCTTATTATTCATTTGGGATACAAATGGCTGATATTACAGAACAACAAACTGCGTTGTTGGCATCTCCTGAGAAAGCAATATGTGATAAAATAGTTCTAACATCTGGGGTGAATTTGAGAAGTAAATCCCAAGCTTATGATTTTCTCACGGAGGATCTAAGAATTGATGAAGAACAATTGCAAATATTGAACATTGAAGCCATTCAATCTTGGATAGAAGAGGCGCCAAAAAAGAATAGTTTGCAACAGATCGTAAACGTAATTGAAGGGTTATGATAAAAGAATGGATTGCAACATATAATCCAAGTAACGAGGAGGAAACACTTGCTGCCATGCGCGAAATCATGCAAGAGATTGCGCTGGCGGCTTTGTCGAGAACAGATTTTTTCAAAAAGGCAGCCTTCTATGGTGGAACTGCATTGCGCATTTTCCACGGACTTAATCGCTATTCAGAAGATCTTGACTTTTCACTTCTAGACAAGGACCCCAATTTCACACTGCAACCTTATTTTAATGTCATTCATGAAGAATTTGAGTCGCTAGGAATACGTGTGAGTATTAGAGAAAAAGAAAAACGCTATAAAACACCTATCGAATCAGCATTCTTGAAATCAGAAACCATTTGGCAGGAATTGGTGTTGGAGGATATCATTAAACAGCACGGTATCAGATCCAACAAATCCATTAAAATCAAGATAGAGATAGATCGGGTGCCCCCTTTGGATTTTGAAACAGAAGAAATATTATTGGTCAAACCGTTTTCCTTTTATGTCAACTGTTTCGATCTCTCTAGTTTATTTGCCGGAAAACTCCATGCGCTTTTGTTTCGAAAATGGAAAAATCGTGTAAAAGGAAGAGATTGGTACGACATGGAATGGTACATTCGAAAAGGAGTAGCGCTTAACATGAATCATTTTCTACTTCGTGCCATCGAAACAGAGGACTGGAATGAAGATCAAATAAACGAAGAACAAATTCTTAATTTACTCAAACAAAAAATCGATACTGTTTCCTTCAAAGTTGTAAAAGAGGACGTGCGAAAATTCATAAAAGACGACGGGCAATTGGAAATTTGGAGTGCGAACTACTTTAAAGATTTGGTTGAGCGCATGAAGTTTTGTTAGAGAAAGTGCAGCAATTACTTTTACTTATTTTGACTATTTATAATCAACTTATTAAATATAAAAAATATGAATTTGTGGAAGGGTTAAGAATTATTTCGAATCAATTAAAAAAACTCATTGTAATTCATAATACCCCATTTGGATAGATTGCAGCGGCATTTGGATTTAAGAATTGAATTTGCTGTGAAAAACTTAAAGTATTAAAGTAATTTGGAAATCTATAAAAGAAGTCTTCAAAATGCAATATAAACTCGTTCATCATCGCTAATTGCAAATCAGGTTGCACTTGAAGTGAATCCAAAAAGGTATGAATAATAATTCTTCGTTCTTCAAAATTTCCTATTGTAAATTTCTCGAAAGCATATTTCTTAATTTGTTGAAAATCTTCCAAATTAAAATTATCCTGAGCACCATCATAAAGCAACTTGTAGGTGAGATACCTCATTCTAGGGAAAATAAAGAGCGATTCAAATTGTTCATTATCAATCTGGATTTCATTATAAATTAAATTCCCAATTCGAACAACCTCAGATTTGTTTCGCCTCATAAAATGATACCGTAATAGCAGCGTATTCGCAAAAATGTAATCTTGTAATTCTTCCCAAGAGTTTTCATGATTAATAGCGACTAAATAGTTTGACAATCCAAATTCATAATCGGGAATCGAAAAATCAGGATCCGCTAGAAACTCAAAGAAAGCTGATCGAACTACAGGTAATTTAGAAAAGCCTCTAAAAAAATCGATATTACGATTTGGATTTTCTTTTAGGCTTGAAAACAATTCTTGTCCAAGAACACATCGATAATTATAATCTAAGTCTTTTGGGAATTGTTCTAAGAAATCATGCAGAGGTCTCAATGCATTGGAATGCACATTGTATTTCAATAGGCTATTGAAATCTTCAGTAACTTTCAATTTACCAAAAGAAAATTGAAACTTGAGGAGCTGTTCAATATTATCCTCCAATTTTTGCCAAGATTCAAACCCAAGATATTGGGACAAAATTCCTAAAGTGTGATAATAAGGAATATGGTCGTTGTTGTTCCATAAAAAGAGACGGTAAAGGGTACTTTCTGAAATTGACAAACCCATTTCTAATTGAATGAGTTCAGCAATTTTTCTGCAATCAGATTTGCTCAGAATATTAAATCCTATTTTAACTTCTAAATACCACTTTAATCCTGATAATTGATAATTTGATATTTTATATTTAGGTCTTGGCATTAATCAGAACCAAATTTGTATTTAAAAAATCCAGAAGTAGGAAAATTAATAAAAAGATAAACTTCAACTAGTACTCAATAATCTTTTCTCTTTTTAATATGTCAATATAGGCATGTGCACATTGCACCCTGTCCTCCGGATTTATATTTGAGCTGTCAAATCCATTGTTTTCGAAGAAATCTTTAAAACTTTTGCCACGCGGTGTTTTACTCAAATGCAATACGGTATATACTTCTATTTTCTTGTCTTTTATTTGAAGTGTACCTTTTGTATTTTGGATAGATTGACCAATTTTTGGACAATTTTTATTTAATAAAAATGAGTGTGCCAGTTTACCAAATACAATAATAACATCTGGTTGAATCAATTCCAATTCTTGCATAAGAATTTTTGAATGTATTGAAGTGGCGGCCTCTCCAGTAAACTCATTATCTAAATAACTTCTTCTATTTTTCACTTCATTAATAAAATAGGTTTTGAAGATATCCGTGCAATATACAAAGTTACCCGACGAACACAAACCTTCAACAAAGGTCCAATAGGATTTACAAGTATTTTCTCTAGAGGCCTTTTCATGAAAAGCGTATGGTGTCCCTATAATAGCGTCAGTATTTCGATTTGCATTTTCTTTTTTAAATGATTTCTCACTTCTTAAAGGGTCGATTCCGAGAATGACAATTTTTTTATGATGGGAATTACCAAACCAAGCAGGTAAGTCAATACCTTTCAATACTGCACCGGATGGAACATTTTGATTTTGATGAATGTAATGTTCTTCTAACTTAATATTTTTAACTACAGAATCGTTGAACCCCAAATTCCACATTTCATAAAATGTATCCAATTGCTCATTTTGAAGATTTAATACATTCTCAGAGAGAATAGTTTTAAGAGGTTCGAAGAAATAGATATTTTTATTCATCTGTTGTTCAGAAATATAAGAATTTATTGAAATTATGGGCAGTATTATTCATCAATTATAGCTTCACTCATGGCAATGTAATCATGACCTGATTCTATCGGGCTTTTCAGGTAATAATTCGGGTAAATTGAAC
>CANJNE010000137.1 GCA_947475275.1 Flavobacteriales bacterium
AAATTTTAAAATTAAACCATAAATAAAACATGAGAGTGAGTCCGCCAAGGTGGAGAAGAAAAGGCAGGTGATCAATCATCGCTCTCGCGCTGTTTCTCACACTGCCTTTGTGACCCCGGAGGGATTCTAACCCCCAACCCTCAGAGCCGAAATCTGATGCGCTATACAGTTGCGCCACGGAGCCTTTTTTTTGGCGAGTGGAGCAAATCCTTTTTTCAAGGTTGCGCCACGGAGCCATTTTGCTCGTGATGTTGCCTGTCCGCCGAAACGGAGTAAAGGTGGACGCCACGGAGCCTTATATTTTACAAAATTAGTCCAATAATTTGAAATTCATATCCATTTGCATTTAAGTTCGACAATAAGGACGATACAAAATGCTTATTTTTGTTGAAATCGAGTTGCATTCAATAAATTTTAGTTTGATGCGTTATTGTCGCCATGAATAAATTTCAATTATCTTTTCTTTTTAGCATATTTTCATTTGGATTTATAGCCCAAGTAGGAACAGGGCAATGGCGTTTACATGTTCCTAATAAAAAATGTATTGATGTTGTTGCCAACGACAATAGTGTTTTCGCTGCGTTTGAAAATGGATTACTAGAATACGATATCAACGCATCTGAAACGAGTCTTTGGACAGATGTTAATGGCTTATCTGATATTTCAATTACTTGTTTAGCATATGATGCAATCAATGAGGCTGTTTTTGTAGGTTACAGCAATGGAAATATAGATAAAATTAAAGACAACATGGTTTTTAATATTCCAGCAATACGCTTGGCAGAAATTCAAGGAAATAAAAGAATAAATCGAATTGTTCCATATGGTGAATTTATCTATTTCGCTACAGGATTTTCAATTGTGAAAATTGATCCAATTAAGAACGAAGTCAAAGAAACATTTTATCCTATAAATGATGGTTCCCCAATTGTTGATGTAGCTTTTAAAGGAGACTCTATTTACGCATTAACACCTTCAAAATCACTAAGAGGCAATCTCAATAATTTCGCCTTAGCCGACCCTGCTCAATGGGCTTTAGAAACAAAAATTCCAATTATTCCATTCGATGGGTACAGTGATCTTGAAATAATAGATAATCGAATATACGTCTTGAAAAAAGATCCACAATATGGATTAGATACTGTTTTTCAAGTCACAAATACAGGAATTAATATTGTTTCTGACATTAATTTTAGTAATGAAATCAATTCAATCGACACTGAAAACGGTAAGTTAATTATGAATAGTGATGGTGCTATTAACACCTTAAATTCGAATAATTCGGTAGCGTTTTCAATATCAACTTACACATTACAAGCTTGGATTGAACCATTGAATAGCATCCGAAGGAACAATATCACTTGGATGGCAGACAAAACAATGGGACTCGTTCGTTTCAATAATGAATATGGTATGATTCCTATACCATTTGACGGGCCCCCAAAAAATGAATTCTATGCGATGGATTGGCAAAAAGGAAAACTAGCCATCGCTGGTGGAGGGCTCTCTTCAATTGCCAATACATTCAGTGGATCCGGTGTTTATACATTTAAAGATGAATCTTGGTCTTTATTCGATCGCGACAACATGACACTTTGGAACAATAAACCGATTTGGGATTTTTTAAGTGTTTCCATAGATCCAAAAAATGCTGATAGAATGGCTGTGGGGTCGTACTCTGAAATACCGGTTTCAATTCTTGAAAATGGCACCCAGGTAACTGATACATTTACCCCAAACAACTCAACATTGAATTTCACACAAGCAGGAAGTGAATGGTCTTTTGTGTCTTCATTGCAATACGATGAGAAAGGAAATTTATGGGTGCTAAATGGATTTTCAGAAACACCGTTAAATGTTTACAGTAAAGATGGTTTATGGTATGCGATAGATTGCGGAACATCAGCTAAAAATAAGTTCACTAAGAAAATAGTTATTGATTATAACGACAACAAATGGTTCGCTATTGAAGGTGTAGGAGTATTAGGTTATAATGAAAATGGAACCCTTGCAGATCCATCTGACGACAATCTTGTTGTTTTGAATAGCGGTCCACTTAGCGGGGAACTCCCATCGAATTCCGTAAACGCAATCGCTGTGGATTTTGATAATGAAATCTGGATTGGAACAGATAATGGATTTGCTGTTCTTTACAATTCAGAGGGTGCTTTTGATGCATTACCAGGAGCATATAATGCCGATAGAATTAAAGTGCAATTCGAAGGAAATGTTGAATATGTTTTGGGAAATACAAACGTAACCGATATTGAAGTAGATGGAGCTAATAGAAAATGGTTTGGAACAGCAAATTCTGGAATAATTTTATTGTCTGCAGATGGACTCGAGGTTATTGAGCAGCATACAATAGAGAACTCTCCTTTAATTTCAAATAATATCATCGATTTAAAGCTTGACCAAAACACAGGTGAGCTTTATATTATAACGGATAAGGGATTGGTTTCCTATCGCACGGATGCAACCTATCAAGACGCGAGTTATTCAAATGTAAGTGTTTTTCCGAATCCTGTTAGGCCAGAATTCCAAGGGCCTATAACCATACAAGGCATTCAATATGATTCCGATGTGAAAATTACAGACGTTGCAGGTAATTTGGTATATAAAACTGTTTCAAATGGTGGGACAGCGACATGGAATGGTAAAACTCTTGATGGTGATGATGTAACAACAGGCGTATACCTGATTTGGACTGCTCCTGTTGAGGGCGATGGTAGATTTGTGGGAAAGGTTCTGGTAGTGAGAGAATAACAGTGAAACAAGTAACAAAAGGTATTGTACTCAGCAAAATCAGTTACTCCGAAAGCAGTTTGATATTAGCAATCTACACCTTGGATTTTGGTATTCAAAGTTTTCTTTTCCAAGGCGGTAAAAAAAAAGCATCTTCTATTTATCCATTGGCACTTGTCGAATGTACATTCTATAAAAGACCGGAAAGTGATTTAGCTAAGGTTACTGAAGCTTCATTATACATTTCTAATCATCAAATTACTATTCATCACGAAAAGATGGTTTTAGCATATTTTATTGCTGCTGTTCTTAAAGCCTGTTTCAAACATGGATGTAACGACGTTTCAGCCTACAACTTTCTTGAAAAAAAAATATGCGAAATGAATGATACTGCAGATATCACTAACTTTCCAATTTCTTTTTTATTAGAATTAAGCGATGTTTTGGGTATTGCGCCTCAATTAAATGATAGCAATAATTTATTTTTCTATTTAGAAGATGGTGAATTTAGTAATGTAGTGAAAATCAATGCAAATGCCGAAGAAGGTAATCATGTGAATTATCTACAACTGTTACTAAACAATGATTCGAGTATGATAACAGCCAATCATGAAATCAGAAAAAAATCTTTAGAAACCCTAGTGAAATATTTTCAAATTCATGTTTCTGGTTTTCGTATTGATCAAGAGTTAGAAGTAATTCGTTCAACACTTTACGACTAAAAACAATAAGGGGCTATCGTTTCAGATAGCCCCAACAATATTATTATTCAATTACCAGCCTTTCTAAAATAGAAAATTCTGAACTGTATAATTTCAAGAAATAGATCCCTGCATCATTTTGTGTTAAATCAATCGCTGATTTTAAAAATTCTGCATCCTTAGAAATTACTGTTTTTTCTATTAACCTTCCCGCTGCATCGGTTACTTCTAAGTTCAAGTCGCCAATAAATGAATGTGAAAGTTCACAGTTAAATTGACCATTTGCTGATGGATTTGGATAAACCGAAAGTTGGACCTCTTTAGTACCAAATTGTTCAGTTTCTTCATATGAGCCATCCGTTTTGTATGCCGTTGATGATCTACTGGTGTTGATGGTATAACAATTTGTGCTTGAAAAAGCTCCATTATAGCCAATAACACGCACATAATAAGTTGCAACTGGAGCGTTATTATATGTAATGGTTTCATTTGTAGTACTGCTATTTTCACTAGAGTATAATAGCGTTCCTGCACTGTTGTATAATCTCAAATCGTAATCGGCTGGTAAATTGGTCAATGTGACACGAATGTTCTTCGCAGTTGACGTGTTTGTAAATTTATACCAATCAATATCAGTGCTTGTTCCAATTCGCGCTGTGTTATTTGTGTTCACTGTAAGTGTTTTGGCAGTTGCGAGCGTATTATTCGATTCAAAATTATCTGTACAAGCAACTAATGTAGTGAAATTAGAACCAGCCGTGTAGGCACTGCTTGTTGTTCCACAATTTGTTCTTACTTGCCAATTATATGTCGTTGAAGCACTAAGACCTGTTAACGCGTATGAAGTTGTGCTTACACTAACTGAAGTCCAGGTTGTAGCGGACGAGATTTTATATTGCAGACTATAATTGGACGCACCTGTAACGGCGCCCCAAGATAAGGTCGCGCCCGAACTTGTGATTGAACTTGCAGCGAGCGATGCAGGTTGATTACATGCAGATGTTGATGCAATAAGGTTTAAAGAATAATCTTCAACCTCGCCATAGGTAAACACTTCACAGGGTCCTGTAATAGCAGCGTCCTTCATCATTACACGCATTCGTGTGGTTCCGGTAACTGCTGTTGTTGGTATCGTAATACTTGTAGACACAAGTCCACTGGTCGCTGGTGAACTGTACACCAATTCTCCTGCATCAGCAAAATCTAGGTCACCGTTATAATCAATGTATACATTAAAATATTCTGAGTACGCTGTACTTGCAAAACCTGGAGTTAAAGAAAGTGTATTAGCAGTTCCTTTAGTTAAGTTAGCAGATAATGAAGTGAAGTTTCCATAACCCGCATTTGAAACAGTTGTATTATTAATGGTGCCGATTTGAACTTTTGCAATCCACTCAAATGAGGTATTGGTTCCATTTGAAATACAATATTGAGGTGTTGTTGTTACTCCACCGCAACCTCCTGACGTTTTTAATGATTCACGAGCACCTCCGGTAACAAAAAGAGCTTGCATTCTCGCTTTTTGACCTGAACTGAACATGTACATACAAGCATCATCAGTGTAATCCATGTAATTCATAAACATTTCAGCACTTGTGCCACATGTATTTGTTTTTGGATGACTAGGGCAAGCATAATTACTTGTATTGTGCACTGGTGTATCAGTAACCAAGTCGTTTCCGCAAGTAGCATCACCCCAAATATGTCTGAGATTCAACCAGTGTCCGACTTCATGCGTAGCTGTTCTTCCTTTGTTAAAAGGTGCGGCGGCTGTTCCTGTTGTGCCAAACGCCGTGTAGTTAATAACAACCCCATCAGTCGCACTTGCGCCCCCAGGAAATTGCGCATAACCCAAAATACCACCACTTAAATTACAAACCCATAGATTTAGGTATTGTCCAGTAGGCCAAGCATCACTCCCTCCTTGAGATGCATATTTCATAGCGTCATTGGTAGAAAAAGAAGTAACAGTAGTCGATTTTCTAATAATACCCGTTGTTGAAGCCCCAGTTGGGGAAACCGTTGCCAAACAAAAATTAAACTCACAGTCTGCAACTAAACTTGTGAAAGTTGATGGCGTATTTGTCCAATCCGTATTAAGTTTTCTAAAATCATTATTTAAAACGGTTAACTGTGATTGGATTTGAGCATCACTTACATTCTGAGTAGTGGTATTGTATAAAACATGCACTACAACTGGAATGTTGATTACAGCCTTTTCTATATTTACTTGCCCAGAA
>CANJNE010000138.1 GCA_947475275.1 Flavobacteriales bacterium
AATTGGAGAAATTTCTTCAAGGCAAAGCTGTATCTGAACAAGAAATAGGTAAGCAATTATTGTCTGAAATAGTTTCTTATGCTGAAACTTCTGTTTGTCGTAGAAAATTCATCCTGCATTATTTTGGAGAAAGATTCGAAGAATCAAATTGCAATGCATTTTGTGATAATTGTAAGCATCCTCGTGAGCGAAAAGAGGGTTCTGCTTTCGTGATAATGCTACTCAAAGCTATTGCAGATCTGCAAGAAATGCAGAAAGCTAAACATATTTGCGCATATTTATCAGGTAATTTGACAGCTGATATTAAATCCTACAGGCATGATAGTTTAGCAGGATTTGGTTGCGGTAAGGATAAGGATGAGCATTTCTGGAATGCTGTTATTAGACAAGTTATTGTAAATGGATTGGTTATTAAAGAAATTGATACATATGGTACTTTGAGACTTTCCGATGCAGGCAAACAATTTTTAGAAAATCCGCAATCTTTCATGCTCATAAAGGAACATGATTTTTCTAATACAGATGACGATGAAATTCTGATTAACGCAGGAGGTAAAGGGGGCGTTTTTGATGAAACTTTATACGATATGCTGGTGGATTTGCGAAGGTCGCTGTCAAAACAAATGAATGTCCCACCTTTTGTCATTTTCCAAGAACCTTCACTCAAGGACATGTGTTTTCAATATCCGATTACTATTGATGAGCTTACAAATATTCAGGGAGTTGGCGTTGGAAAAGCAAGCAGATACGGGGAACCATTTGTTGATCTTATCAGCATATACGTTTTGCAAAACGACATTGAACGTCCACAAGATGTCGTTGTGAAAAGCTTGGTTAATAAGTCTGGTCTCAAAGTTCAGCTAATTCAAAATATTGATCGGAAGCTACCTTTGGAAGATATTGGCAGGTCACAAGGTAAGTCCATGATTGAAGTAATTGATGAGATAGAAGCAATTGTATCTTCAGGAACCCGTGTAAATATAAATTATTACATTGATGATATTTTAGACCAGGAAAATCAGGAAGAAATTTACGATTATTTCAAAGATGCAGAAACGGATGATTTAAAATCTGCATATAATGAATTTGATGGTGATTATAGTGAAGAAGAACTTCGTTTAATGCGAATAAAGTTCATGAGTGAAATGGCGAATTAATATTACTGTTTTCTTGAAAATAAGTAGGTGTTAACATTTCCCAAAGTATCACCTCCTTCAATTTGCAAATCCGTTTTGGTCAAGGTAAGAATTCTGTAGTTTCCTTCATTTCCAAGATTTAGTCCAGATGAATTGCTAAATATTATTGTTGATCCATTTTCATTTAATTGGAAATTACCACTAGCTTTTGTTGTATCATTCAAAGCTCCATTTTGGCGAATTAGATTCAAATCAAATATGCCAATTTCAGCAGCGAAATCAATAGTTCCATTACAAATTGGATATTTTGTTGTTAATCCTTCATTATTTGTTTGATAATAATTTACAATTTGCCATTCACCTTCGACTTTTTTTGAATTCAATTTTTGTTTATCGCAAGCAAAAATTATAAATAATGCGAATACCGTAATTATAAAATTTTTCATACTTCTTCCGTATTTAAAACACACATTGCCATTGCACACATTCCAGTTTTCAATGCTTCAGGATCAATATCGAATTTGGGATGATGCACGCCGTAAGTTATTCCTTTAACTTCATTTCGGACACCAATTCTGAAAAAGCATGCTGGAATTTCTTGTGCATAAAATGAAAAATCTTCCGAACTCAAACGTATAGGTAAATCGCATACATTTTCAATTCCAAAGAAATCAATAGCTTTTTGCTTTGTTGCTCGTGTCAACTCAGGATTGTTTTCAAGAAAAGGATAACCTTTACTGATTTCAAGTTCCACTTTGCCCCCCATTCCTTCTACTAAACTATGTATTTGTTTGTCAATAAGTTCAAGAGCTTCAGCACGCCAATGTTCATCCATTGTTCGAAAAGTGCCTTTTAAGATGGCTTTTGAAGGTATTACATTTGTTGAGCCCAAAGCTTCAAAATGTCCGAAGGTTAAAACAGAAGGGATTTTTGGATCACAATTTCTACTAATAATTTGCTGAAGTGAAGTAACTAAGGTTGCGCCAATTGCAATTGGATCGATGCAATTATTTGGTGTAGCACCATGGCCGCCTTTACCTATTATTGTTAGGTATATTTCATCGCAGGAAGCCATATAAAGACCTTCTCTAAAACCTAATTTTCCGACAGGTAAATCTGGAAAGACGTGTAAGGCAAATATTTCTTTCACCCTTGGTGCATTCAAAACATTTTCATTGATCATTAATGATGCTCCACCGGGATTTTTTTCTTCTCCGGGTTGAAAAATTACTTTAACAGAATGCGGCAGTTGGTCTTTGATTTCATTAAGGATTTCGCAAACACCTAATAAAATTGCTGTATGAACATCATGTCCACACGCATGCATAATTCCTGGTTTTTGCGATTTATATGGCGTTTCGTTTTCTTCTAAAATTGGAAGTGCATCTAAATCTGCGCGCAAAGCCACACATTCAACTCCTGAATTTGGGTGTTTACTTTCAATTAAACCAACAATTCCAGTTCCTGCAATTCCTTTGGTATATTGAATTCCTATTTTATCTAAGACAGCACAAACAAAATGCATTGTTTCAAATTCCTGATAGGACAGTTCAGGATTGCGGTGCAAATGCTCCCTATAACCTAAAACTTTTACATACAGTTCTTCTGATTTATTCTTTATAAAATCTTTCAACATAATGCTACCTGATTTTCTAAAATTAAATTTAAGTCTTTTGTTTCGAAAACATTTACATTTATTCCACCATAAGATTACATCCTCTAATCTCTGCGTTATCGAATCTACCAATTATTTCAAATTGATTTCCATAATTTCTCCCTAGATCTTCTGTTTCGATAAAACTGCAGCTGTAAATGTTGGCTAAATCAATAACATTAATTCCACCGGTTTTTCCATCTCTAACGAATTGAAATGGGTCTGTGATTGATCGAATATAGACCTTCATCCAATTTGGACAGGAAAATCTAATTTGTTCGTCTTGGCTGTAGGCTTGAGACAGCATTTCTGTCATACCATATTCCGATTTCACATGGGATACATTTAGACCTGCTGCAAGGTGTTGATGTAATTCTTGTTTGGTCATTTCTTTTCTGCGACCCTTCATACCGCCTGTTTCAATTATAATGGCATCAGAAAGGTCTAAATTTAATGCAGCTAAATCAAGTAATGCATATGAAACGCCAAAAATTATAATTTGTTTACCCATTTTCTTTCCATTAAGATAGCGTTCATGGACCAATTTCAAATCATTTAAAATAAATCCCGAATTCGCTTCCTTTGAGAGAGAAATTAATTCCTTCACCATATATACTAAACTCGAGTTGCCTTGTTCGACGTAGTTTGGTAAAAGAGCAAGAATAATTTGATCTTCCGGATTACCGAACTGATTGTTGTATGTTGCAGTAAATGACTGTTCGTAAATTAATTTGTTTGCGACTAAATGTTTTGACCTTTGAGAACTGCTTGTTCCACTGCTTTTAAAAATAAGCTCGGGTTTAGAATCATCATGAATAATATCGTGATTTTTAAAAAAAGAAATGGGTAAAAAAGGAATGTCAGCAATCGTTTTTGGATTATTTTTTCCAATTATTTCTGCGTATTTTCTGTATAAAGAAATATTTTTGAATTGAAAATTAAATACTTGTAATGCAACGTCATTAAATGCTTCTTCTGAATTAATAGAAAAAATCTTTTCCACCAGGTTGGTGTTTTTCATACATTAATGGTGAATGGAATTTAATTTTTCGGGTTCGTGTTTGTATCTAAAAATGATTACAAAAATAAATGCCACGATTAAAGAATATGCAGCGAAAATCAACCATATGGTCGACCAATCTTTTTGACTTGTCTCCGTATTTGTATATAAGTCAATTACAAATCCACTCCCATAAGCGCCAATAATTGCACCCAATCCATTAGTCATTAACATAAACAATCCTTGTGCACTGGAACGAATCGATGGATTTGCTTCTTTTTCAATAAAAAGAGAGCCTGAAATATTGAAAAAGTCAAAGGCCATTCCATAAATTATCATTGATAAACTTAAAAAAATGAAACCGCTTCCAGGATCTCCGATTCCAAAAAAGGCAAATCGAAGTACCCAGGCTAACATACTCATGAGCATTACTTTTTTTATTCCGAAACGCTGGAGAAAGAAAGGTATAGTTAGAATGAATAATGCTTCTGAAATCATAGAAAATGACAAAAACATCAACGAATGTTTAACTGCAAATGAATCTGCATACTGTAATGAGAAGTCTCTGAGAAACCCATCACCCCACATGTTTGAAATTTGTAAAACACAACCCAGAAGCATGGAGAAAATAAAGAAAATGACAATTTTTTTGTTTTTGAAAAGCACTAGAGCATCCAAGCCAAGAGATTTTGCAAGTGTTTTTTTATCATTATTTTTTTCAGGACGAACAGAAGGTAGAAAAAAAGCAAAAATCCCTAGGAAAAGTGATGCTGCACCGCTGACGTAATACTGATTAGGCGTTATCCCTAAATCAAAAAAATCAACAAACCACGCTGCTAGAATAAAACCAACTGTTCCCCACACGCGAATGGGAGGAAATACCTTCACAATATCTAAATTGTTTTTTTCTAGTAATGCATATGAAATAGAATTTCCTAATGCAATGGTTGGCATATAAAACATGGAAATAAGAAAAATTACTGGGTAGAATGAGTTGAAATCCCTTAGGTTAAAAATTAAAATCATTAATCCAGCAAGGGTGATGTGAAAAAATCCCAGAAGTTTATTTGCACTCAACCATTTATCGGCAATGATTCCAGCAATTGCAGGCATAAATAATGAAGCAATCCCCATTGTACCATAGACAGCACCGATTTGAATTCCAGAAAATTTTAAGTTAGCACCCAAATAAGCACCGGTTGACAAGAGCCATGAACCCCATGCAAAAAATTGAATAAAACTCATCAAAGTGAGTTGAAATTTAATGTTAGTTTGCATGGTTTTGTAGATTTAAATTAACTATTTGAACCGCTTGTTTATTTCGTCACGAATTTTTGAAGCCAACTCGTATTCTTCATTTTCAATGGCATTATTTAATTGGGCTTCTAGCTCTTCTTTAGTTGAGGTTGATAAATGATCTTCAGATGAATTCTCATTTTCCTCGCTATTTTCTTTCTCGCTAATGTTGTCTTCTTCGTCCATTAAAGAACCAGCACTTGATAAGATGGATTCAAAAGTGTAAATCGGGCAATTAAAGCGAACTCCGATTGCTATAGCATCAGAAGTTCTAGCGTCAATTTCAGCTATAACACCATCTCTTTCGCAAACAATTTTGGAATAAAATATACCCTCACTTAAATTGTAAATAACAATTTCATTAACATTTATTGAAAAAGATCCCGCAAAACTTTTGAATAAATCGTGCGTTAATGGCCGCGTTGGAGTCATTTTTTCCAATTCAATAGCGATAGCTTGAGCTTCAAATCCGCCTATGATAATTGGAAGTTGCCGTTTGCCTCCAGATTCAATCAAAACCAGTGCATAGGCCCCAGATTGCGTTTGGCTGTAAGA
>CANJNE010000139.1 GCA_947475275.1 Flavobacteriales bacterium
AGCATTTGGAAGTGGTTGCTCAAGGCCTTCAACAACGTGAGCCATTTGGAAAATCGTACTCATGATCATGCCCGCAACAACATGCATAACAGTAAATCCAATCAATACTTGCCACCAATTATATGGTGTTAATAAAATAGGTAAACCAATAATA
This sequence comes from Flavobacteriales bacterium, assembly GCA_947475275.1. Lineage (GTDB taxonomy): Bacteria > Bacteroidota > Bacteroidia > Flavobacteriales_D > Crocinitomicaceae > M0103. The sequence goes on from CANJNE010000139.1 coordinate 155, forward strand.
ATGAAGAGATAGAATATTTTAACAACAATCAACTTTAACCATTCTGACCTATAGTTCTTTCTTTGCGTTTCCAACAAACCATCCTTTTGGAAGATTACCAATTGTTTAAAATCCCCCACCAATTTTGCAAAGGTCATTAAACCATATAAAAAGAATGCATAAACATATTGAAACCGATGGTAACTTTTAAGAGGCGCATGTTGTGATAAACGAATAACTGCTTTGGTATATATATCAGGATCGAAGCCATAAATATTTGTAAATCTGTGGTGTAATATGTTGTGCTGTATTTTCCAGTTTGTTGGGTTGCTTCCTAGTAATGCGATAGTTGACGCAAACACGTCATTCACCCAATTTTTATTGGAAACCGTTCCATGCGCCCCATCATGCATTACGGCCATACCAATTCCGGCCTCTCCAAACCCCATCGCAATAGCAAGTAACAATGCCCACCAAGGATTTAAGTTCAGCGTGAGAATTAAAACAAAAGACCCAATATATATTCCTATCATTACAATAGCTTTGAGAAAAAACCTGTAATTTGCTTTTACAGAAAGATTATTTTCCTTGAAATAATCCTTAACACTTTCTTTAAGTTCATTAACGAAATCCTTTTGCGTTTCATCGGAACTTACGAATTGAATGATCTCCATAATTCAAAATGATAGAACAAGTTCATGCTTTATTCCGAACCAATCAAATTATTTCAATGAATGGAAGAATGTTTAAAAAGGTTCACCTCTCGGTGGGCTCGAGGTGCCTTGGTTTAAGGTTCAAATAGGTTTAAGGTTCAAATGGGTTTAAGGTTCAAATGGGTTTAAAGTTCAAATGGGTTTAAGGTTCAAATGGGTTTGAGGTTCAAATAGGTTTAAGGTTCAAATGGGTTTAAGGTTCAAATAGGTTTAAGGTTCAAATGGGTTTAAGGTTCAAATAGGTTTAAGGTTCAAATGGGTTTAATGTTCAAATGGGTTTAAAGTTCAAATGGGTTTAAGGTTCAAATGGGTTTGAGGTTCAAATGGGTTTAAGGTTCGAAAGGTTTAAGGTTCAAATAGGTTTAAGGTTCAAATGGGTTTAAGGTTGATGGTTTAAACATTGAACAGAAAACAAATTCCCATTGTAATAATAAAAAGACTAATTTTAAGATTATGAGAAGTGCCATCCTTAATTTTTATGTAATTTTCTTGTTGTTATCCATATTATCCTGTAGCAAAGAAATACAAATCGATATTCCAGGTTATCAAGAACAGCTTGTTGTAGACGGTAGAATTGATGCAGGAGGTTTTCCGGTTGTCATTTTAACCAAATCCAAAAATATTTATGCTGCTTCTAACTTTTCGGAGTATATCGCTTCGATGATATTTGATGCCTCAATAAGCATAAACAATGGCACAAACGAAGTGAATTTGGAACTCATTTCAGTATCACAATTACCATTGGAATCGCAATACAGAATTGCTGAAATGCTGAAAATCGAATTTGAATTGCTCCCATTGATACCTTTTCAGGTTTATTCGACAACCAATCCTCAAATGATAGGTGAATTAGGTAAAACCTACTTCTTGAAAATTAATTACAATAATAAATTTTACGAGGGAAGCACTCAACTTTTAGAGCCGGTTGCGTTGGATTATTCAAATTGGACACCAAATGCAATCAATTCTGATTACGGAACATTATTTTCCAGACTTACTGATCCGGCTAATGTTCGAAATGCGTATAAATGGGAAGTGAAACTAATAACTAAAAAAGCTAATAATCAGCCAAAGGATGTAATTTTTAGAAGTAGTGAAAGTCCTTATTTTGCAGATGATTTTTTCGACGGATTGAGTTTTGAATTTGAAACGAAATATCACGCAAAGGATACTACCTACCCTTCAGGTTATCGAAGACATTATAAATACGGAGATTCATTGGTTATCAAAATGTCAAGAGTTGATAATGCTGTTTTTGATTTCTTTGACAAAAAGGAAGCACAAGCTGAATCTGCGGGAAATCCATTTGCTACTCCCGTAAATATCCCATCCAATTTGAGTAATGGCGCTTTAGGAATTTGGGCAGGATATGCTCCGTGGTATGATACCGTTTATTGTATTCCTTAATGTTTTCCGAAACTAAAAATCGGCAAAAAACAATTTATTTTCTTCCCACCTTGCTGAAAAATCATTCTTTTAATTCCTTTTTTAGAATGGAAAATGATTTTATGAAGCATAGGTGCATGTGTGGTTTGGAAATCGAAAATAGGCGAAAATTCAATCACTATTTTTTCAAAAAACAGCAGCTTTTTTCTTTTGATCATTTTCATGCTAAAGGAAACGTTGAAGTCTGAAAAAGATGATGCTTCTGTGAGTTTATTATACGAACCGCTCTGTTCACCAAACTTCCAAAGTAGGGCATCTGGAACAATTTTAAAAATAATTGTATCGCTGCTAATTAATGGTGAATATACAGTAAACTGAGATTCCTCATTATTTAAAATGCTTTCTTGATAGAATGTAAGATCCGACTTTTTGTTAAAAGGCCAAATTCCCGATGAATAACAATTACAACCCACATCCTGAGCGCCGAAATACGGTATAAACCAAAATAACGTTAAAATTATTCGTAGTACTTTCATTTAAAATTCATGCTTCGGTAAATTTAAGGATTGTCAACCAAATTCAAACCTCAAAAAACTCACAAGGAGAATTTACCTTTGTTGTAACCATCGAGTAAAGTTCTTTTAATCATGGTTTCCTGCTGAATCTCCTCTGAAATTACCTTACCAAATTTCGAAGCAGTGTGAGGCCCCTTAGATGTAATTATATTTTTATCCAACACCACTTCATCATCGTCATAAATTCCGCCTAATTCGATTATTTCCTTTACCGCAGAAGGTGTTGATGTGAATCTCAATCCATTCAAAACCCCATTTACTGCCAGTAATTTAGGTGCCAAACAAATTGCCCCAATCAACCTGTTGAGTCCGATTGCTTCATCAATTAATCGGCTAATCTCCTTATTTTCAAAAAAAACTTCAGTGCCAGGCCCTCCAATAAATATTATCGCATCAAATGGAAAAACATTAACATTTGAAATCGTTTGGCTTGCTTCAATTGTACTTCCCTTAACACCATAACAGATACCTTTATATATACTAGCTATTGTTATTTCAATTCCTGATTTTACCAAATGTTTTTGAGTCTGATCGAATTCCTCATCTCGAAAATCGTTTTGTGGCAATATGATTAATGCTCTTTTCATTTACTTTTTTGAAGCAATTTAGGTGAAATTGAATCTGAATAACAAGATTTCTGTCATGCTGAATTAAATAATTCATCAACACTTTTTTCAAACTCTAATTCCTTTAATTAATTTCACTTTTATTTTATTTATGAAAGGTTGCATAACATCGTGTTTATTTGTTGTCCTATCGTTTTTAAACACAACTTTTTATTCACAAGAATCTTCTAAGTTGGAAATATCCCCAATAGGCACTCTTGACATATTCTATGGTTACGATTTTAATAAACCAAAAACTCAAATAAGACTTCCCTATTTATACAATCACAATTACCATAACCAGTTCGCTATCAATCTAGGAACAATTGGCGTTCAGTTGGAACATAAAAGATTCACTTCACGATTAATTTTTCAGACGGGTTCTTATGTTATTCAGAATTATGAGTCTGAACCAGGTATTTTCCGTTTTATTCATGAAGCAAATATTAAATGCAATTTAGGGAAAAACAAACGTTTCAGCCTAGATTTAGGGATTCTTCCTTCACATATTGGATTGGAAAGTGCAATTTCCTATGATAATCCAACTTATACAAGATCTATCGTTGCTGAACAATCACCATATTATATGAACGGATTGAAATTGAATTACAAAATAAAGGATTCTCTAACCATATCATTAATGGCACTTAATGGGTGGCAAAAAATTGTCAAGGTTCAAGAAAACAGTTTACTTTCTTTTGGATCACAAGTCAATTGGCAAGTAAATGACAAATTAACTTTCAACTGGAGTACTTTTGGAGGAACAACATATCCAGACAGTGCAAGGAAAATGAGGTATTATAGCGACATATTTGGAATATGGAAATGGTCAAATAAATCAGCTTTATGTTTTGGATTCGATATTGGATTGGAGCAGAAAAATATGAATTCAAACAAGTACAACAGTTGGATTGCACCATTGTTGATTCTCGATTATGCCATTTTTGAAAACACAAAACTAGCTGCCCGTTGCGAATACTATTCAGACCAAAGTGGTGTAATGATCGCACCTCAAGGATTTACAGGAGCAAAAATCCTAGGAAGTTCCTTGAATTTGGATTATTCTTTTACTGACTTTTTGAAATACCGCTTGGAAATTAAAATGTACAATTCAAAAGAGGATATTTTCGCTAAAAACACCGAACAAAATACGAATAAAAACATATTCTTTTGTAGTGGTGTTTCGCTGAAATTTTAAGTATTAGATGCGCCCTACTTTATTTCAAACGGTGAAATTCTTTAAAAGCTAATGCATTGTTTCAAAAAATAAAAAAGCCCCAGAAATACTGAGGCTTTAATTGTGTTTTTACAATTTTAGGGCAATGCAACTAAATGAACGGATTTAGTCGTTTTATTTCCGTCATGATCCAATTCAACTTCAACTTGAACTTCCAAGTGTGTGGTATCAGTTGCGGCATTCACCCAATGTTCATCAAAAGAATAGGATGTTTGATGATTCGTTGCACTTGCCGAAAATAACGTTGTTGCATTATCAGTATTCAACAATGATAAGTTGTAACCATGCAATTCATCTGAACCTGTAATAGTGCCGTGCATGTGAAGCTCAGTGCCGAAAGCAATGGTATCGTTTTCCATTGGTTCAAGTAAATTGATAGTTGCTGTAACCTCATCATTATTCTTATGACAAGAAAGCGTTAAAAATCCTAGTGTTACGATTAAGATCAAATTATATTTTTTCATTTTTAGTTTTTTTAAAATTTAATAAATACGTGCCCGAAATTTCCGCACTAAATAATTGTTTTGTTATGCCTTTATTGACGTTTTGGGCCAAAGGAATTTGTACACCCATTGAAAAAAGCCATTTGTAGGTCATAACGTTTAATGTTAATTTATTGGACAAGACAAATCCTGAGTTGTTGGAAGTTTCTATGTATTGACCGTGTAAACTACTTGGTTTAAAGTGATTAAAGACGAAACCTAACGCAGGTATTAAACGCATTGCTTTCCATTTTTGATTTTTAATCACATTACTCGCTAATTGAACAACATCACCATAGCGATAACCATTTTTATTTGCCGTTTTAATCGACCAACTTGCTTCATTTTGAAGACTCCAACCGTTTCTCCACCCCTTGGTATAATTCATCATGACAATTCCGTCAAATCCTCCAGTACCTGGATACAAATTCATTAAAGCACTTTCATTCGAGCCAAACGCTCCAAGGGGAAATTTAACTCCAATTGCACCAGAAAGAAAATGTTTAG
>CANJNE010000140.1 GCA_947475275.1 Flavobacteriales bacterium
GTATAGTTATTTTCAAATGTATTTGCGGCGAGCAGGGCGCACAAAAAACGTATAAAACCAGTGAGTGAATAAGCCATACCCAAACCGATTTTAAATCCATCAGCAAAATTACTCGCTGTATTAATCCATAGTATTGCTGTAGAAAGTATCAAACTCACATCAACAAACAACATATTAAAATTACCATAATTGGACATAATTAGTCCAGCTATAGTGTTGATTAAAACAAGCCCAAAACCAGCAATTAAAATGGTATTTTTCATTTCACAATATCTTTAATGCAACTAAAATTACATTTAAAATTTGAAAATAAGATATTATGGACCTATCTCTTTGAAAGTCTATTCCCTGAGATTTGGCGTTGTCTATTACACTTGAAACGATTGATTTCTGAAGATCTCTTTTTTAGATGTTTGGTTTGACAAGCCTCAACGCGAATTCGCCATTTTTTATATGAACTTGATTTAAGTTCTCTTTTCATTAAGTTCCTTACCGCCTGTTCGTTAAGTCCAAATTGATTTTTTATTGCATCAAAAGGTGTTCTATCCTCCCAAGCCATTTCGATAATGCGATCAATGTCATTTGGGCTCAATAATTCGCGTTCGGCTTGTTCATTATTAACATATGCCATTGGAGATGGCAAATCACTATATTGACAAATCAGATCATCAGACATGACATTAAAACACTTGATTTATCAATTTGTTTCGTGCATCCAATTGACAAATTTTTAAGTTATTCCTAAAATATGAATGATCTACTTCGATTAAATGGCAGCATAATAAAATTGATTACTGCTTAGGAATGGGTTAAATTAATTGAGATTTAGATCGACTATTCTAGAATTAATATAAAAAAATTACAGCCATAATTTTTGATAAGTGCTGTCCCTATCGTAGAACTGTGCTTGTTGATTCACGTCAAATTTTCTCCCATTTTTCGGATCATTTCCAACACCGGCAATATAAGCCCAATTACCCCAATTACTCGAAACATCATAGTCTATGAGTTGAGATTCAAAGTAAGCTGCACCAAGTCGCCAATCCACTTTCAAATCATGTATTAAGTAACTTGCCACATTTTGTCTTCCGCGATTGCTCATAAATCCTGTTAATTGCAACTCCTTCATGTTGGCATCAACAAATGGGTTTCCAGTCCTTCCTGAAATCCAGTTTGAAAAGGCTTCCAAATTACTATTCGAAAATTCAAAAACTTTTTGCTTACTGATTCCATTCAATTGGAAAACTTTTGCTTTGTGTTTCTTCATCACGTATCTGAAAAAATCTCTCCAAAGCAATTCAAATATTAACCAATAGGTTGATTCATTCTCAATGCGCGCTTTCTCGTAGCTTTTGATAGCATGAAAAATTGAACGCGGTGAAATACATCCCAAAGCGAGAAATGGGGAAAACTTCGACGAATAATCGGTTCCCACCAAACCATTTCGGTTTTCTTTGTATGATTGAATACTATCAGAATCAAATAAATAATAATTTAAGCGGCAAAATGCTTCATCTTCGCCACCTTTAAAATAAAAAACAGAACGTTTGTCATTTAAAATATGAATTTGTTTTAACTCATCATGAATGAAATGCTGGCAATCAGGAATTGCAGGCGAAGCAATATGTTCAGGAACCAAAAATTCTTCGGAAACAGTTGACTCCTTCTCGACTTTCTTTCGAAAAACAGTAAATACATCAGGGCAATCTTTAATAGAAAAAGGAAGAGAAGTTGCCTGATAAAGGACACTGGTGCTGTATTGCTCTAAAAAAATTTTATTTCGCCAAAGTTCTTTTTCAACATTTTGCACCATTTCAATTTCTTCAGGTGCTATTTCCTTTTTGGTAAATACCTTTTGAACATTATATTTAATTGCAATTTTGGGTATTTCAATTTGAGGATTTCCTCTCAATACCAAGAAACCTGATTTTTTTGATTTCAATTTTAAATCAAGCGCACTCAAAGATTCCAAAAGTAACCTATATCTGAATTTACCCATTCTTGGGAACCCCAGTTTCGTATCAATCAATAATGCTTCATCAATAACAAAAACGGGAATCACCTCTTCAGCCCAATTTAATGCTCTAATAAGTGTTTCATTATCAGATAATCTTAAGTCTGTTTTGAACCATACAAGCGCTCTCTTCATAGCAATTACGTTTCTGATTTCTTAAGAATTGATGATTTGGATTGACGACAATGCTGACTGCAATAAACGACTTCATCCCAATTTTTCTCCCACTTTTTTCTCCATAAAAAGGAGAAACCACAAATAGGACATATCTTGCTGGGTAAATGTTGTTTTTTTACATTCCGCATAAAGAAAAAACAACACGAATAAAGAATAGTTTTAAAATTCAGGAATTAATCTTTGGTTCCTTGGAATTCGATAATATTGCCCTTATTTTTTTTAACCAAAGTTATATCCGAAACAGGTCCTCCAGGATAATAAACGCGTACATCAGAAGCTAAAATTTTACCATTGATAAGAGGTTGAAATTGTTCTGCAGCACTTTTATTTCGAAAATAATTTGGTGGCAATGCGGTTCTGCAACCTCCCACCAAATCGATAGTTGCGGTATCGGAAAAAATAGCAGCTTCCAATTTTCGAATATTTAATCTATCACTGAAAAGTTTATTCCAGAAGTAACCATTAATGAATCCTATTTCCAAATTTCCTAATGTTGCATGACCATAGTAGTGTAATTTGGAAAACTTAATATTTGTTGATGTACTATCTTTCCTATCATTCATTAGAGTAATCAAATCTTCACTAGTATTAACTACAACCGTTTCGATGTTTTCCGCAGCAGCTAATGTAATGTAACTTTGAAGTATTGAGTCGGGGTAGCCACCTTTTTCGGGATTACCAGAATTATAGATCACCCACACTACTTTTTCAGAACTTTGCTCACGTTGAAATGCGTTCCTCAATTTTAAGCTTCTATCCAATCCGTTTTCCAGAAAATGCTTCTTGTTTAACATGGGGCCAGGTTGACCACTTATTACAATGGCATCATTCGGTAAATTGGCCAATGAGCAATATGAGACTAGTAAAAAAGCTAAATATACAGGAACCTTCATTTTCTAATGCAAATCTAACAATTCTCATTAATCTTTACTTTTAGGATTAGAAACATGTTTTGACAGAATACGTTTTCCTTCAAACCTTGCTTCTTCGGATTTCCTCAATTTCCACATAATTTCTGAAGCTTTTTTTCTTGAAGTTTCAGGATCAACAATAGGAAAAGGGTAATCTGAACCGATTACACAATCATACAAAACTTGTTCAATCTGACTTAATTTCCAAGGCTCATGTACCAGATGCGTTGGAATTTCTTTCAATTCAGGAACCCACTTTTTGGTGAATTCACCATTAGGATCATGATCTTGAGCATTTTTCACAGGATTGTAAATTCGCAGGGTGTTGATACCTGTAACACCTGATTGCATTTGGAGTTGTGGGTAATGAATTCCAGGTTCATAATCCAAAAACTGTCTGGCTAAAAAATGTAAATCACGCCAATCTTGCCATAAATTATGTACGAAAAAAGAAACAACCATAGCGCGCATTCTAAAATTCAAGTATCCTGTTTCAACGACACAGCGCATGCAAGCATCAATCAATGGAATTCCGGTTTTTCCTCGCTGCCATGCTTCAATCCAATCTGGCATTCGCTCTTTAACTAAACAGTCAAAAGCTGGATTTACATTTTCATATTCCATGCGGCATTCATCTTCAAACTTTTGCATAAAGTGACAGTGCCAATGCAATCTAGAGATGAAATTATGAAGTGGCCTTTTATTTGAAGTGTTTTCCAACTTTTCACAGGCCTTTTGAAACACCATTTTCATACTTATGTTCCCATAAGTAAGGTAAGGCGAAAGCCTGCTGCAACCTGTCCTGCTCAAATCCGGTTTTGAAATGTGCTTTTGATAGTTTTTAAAACGGTCCTTTAAAAAACTATCGTAATAGCGCCAAGCCAATATTTCTCCGCCTTTTTGAAAAGCTGCATGTGAAAACTGCACTTCTGTTGGAAGAGAAAACTTAATAGTTTCTGTAATATCTATTGATTTCAATTTTTCTAATGGAACTTCAATAATTGGTGATGACATTCGTTGCATCCAACGCTCATTCCAATCTTTTCTGGATTTTAGTTTACGAATGATCCCATTCGTAGGAAATTCTATCCAATTCCAAGAATTTGATTTACAAAAATCCAAGACCTCCTTATCCCTTTGAAAAGTTAAGCCGTTGCCAATTTCTTGGTGAGACAAAAGATTTCGAATAGTAAAATTCTCCTTTATTTTTTCAAAAACTGGAATCACTTCATCATTCGTAATACAAAGTTGCAATCCAAATTTATCCAACGTTAATTGCATATCTTTTAGTGACTCATAAACGAAACGCCAATGACGAATGTCGCTATCATCAAATACCATAACAGAAGGTTCGAAGATATAAATCAATAATACAGGAATTGCATCATTGGAAGCATACTTTAAGGGGCCATGATCTTGCAACCTCAAATCACGTTTAAACCAAACTATATTGATTTCCTGTTTCACAAAGATGAAACATAAAAAATCGAAAGAAGTTTAATCGATAAAAAAAAACGTTTTTCATCCCGAAATATTAAATTTGAAATATGAGGTTCACCTTATATCTTTTGTTCGTTATTGGAATTTTAAGTTCCTGTGAAAAGCATCACGATTGTTATGATGCTTCTTTAGTTCACAATAATGCATGCACTGCAGATTGTCCAGGATTCTTGGGTTGTGATGGAAACACCTATTGTAATGAATGTGAAGCTGCTCGCGTTGGAATTGGACCGATGTGATAATTTAGTATACTTCAATTTCAAATTGGAATTCATTTTCATTTCCCGGTTCCAACCAAAACAATCCTTGTTTATCGATCAATTTACCTGAAGTGTCAACATCATCTGCCCAACCCCACCAAGGTTCAATACAGAAAAAAGGAGCATTTTTCTTTGTCCAAAATCCCACTGCGCTCCAATCATTGCATCGAAAAGTTAAAATTCGCTGATTCGATTTACTGAAAGTTACTTTGTTAAATTTTGGATGCTTAAAGACAATTGCATCACTTTCGAAATATTCAGTTTTCAAAGAGAATGTTTCATTTATGTTAAAAAGTTCTTTTTCTCCAGTATACAAACCATTTTCAATGAGAGAGGAGTAGGCTTTGAATTTTTCAGGAAAACTTAAGTCATATTCCTCGAGTTTTCCGTTCAATCGAAAACCAGGATGCCCTCCTATTGAAAATGGTAACATTTCATTTCCTGGATTTTTAACTATGTAAGTGGTTATTAAAGTATTCCCTTTCAATTCAAATTTCACGTCCAAAATAAATTCGAAAGGATATTGCAATCTGGTTTCATAATTTGATTTCAATTGAAATATTGCAAACGATGATGAACTTTCCATCAATTCAAACCTTTGATTTCTAGCAAAACCGTGCTGCAGCATTTGATAATTGTCAGATTTCCATTCATATTGATTGTTCTTCAGCCTACCAACAATTGGAAATAAAATTGGAGCAGATCGATTCCAGAATGCTTCATCCATTTGCCAAATCAC
>CANJNE010000141.1 GCA_947475275.1 Flavobacteriales bacterium
AGAACGATTGTAGCCCGACAGTCCAGTCGGGAATTGCTCGGATGGTGGAATTGGTAGACACGCCGGACTTAAAATCCTGTGCCTGTATGGGCGTGCGGGTTCAAGTCCCGCTCCGAGTACAAAAAACCAGAGTGAGTGTGAGAGCGAGAGCTGTGACACAAACTCTGGTTTTTTTCTTCATTCTCAAACTCATTATCGCTCTTCCAATTCAAAATCTGAATTTTGTTGTAATTAACTTATTATCAAGACAAAGTTGGTTCGACAATCCGTTTGTTTTGTTAACAAAAATCAGAGTGACAATCAGAGTGAGAGTGAGAGCGAATGTGGAGAGTGAGAGGGTCATTCATTCATTGATTTTTCTATTTTCTTCGTCCATTAGTTACTATTTTGAAGTAAATTGAGAGAAATACTAACCTATTTAGAATGTTTGACTTCCAACGCCTTGAGGTTTATAAAAAAGCTAAGCTATTTCATATTGATTGCAAAAAAATCCTTGTTGAGAAAAATCTTGACAAATTTGTTATTGACCAACTTGGTCGTGCATCATTCAGCGTACCACTTAATATTGCAGAGGGAAGTGGTAAATTTTCTAGAGCACACCGAAAGAACTTTTTCACCATCGCAAGAGCCTCATTGTTTGAATGTGTTGCAGTAATTGATATTCTGGAAGATGAGGGAAATATGAATGAATTTGAATGCAAAAAAATGATGAAAGACGCCGATGAACTCTCCAGAATACTTTACGCCATGATTAAAAATTTGAGTTGAAATGGGTTTGAAAAATATCCTTTTATTTTTTCGTTTACAAATTTGCAAATAGATAATTTAATATATCGCCGGGAAATGTTCTTAACCGACTTTTACCCTATTTTTAATTCCCTTACGCAGAATTACTTAGTGCCAATCCGTAGTTGTGATGAAAATGAACTTTACACAATAAAATAACTTGCCCAGTGCGCTGAAACGTTGTTTGTTTGTAGTGTGAAACAAATAAAAACGCAAACCATGAGAGCAACAACATTTTTTACAGCAGCATTCAGCACTTTATTTTTAACTACATTTTCTTTCGCTGCAACATTGGATATCGATATTCAAAAAAAGGACATTTCGTGTTTCGGACAAAAAAACGGAACTGCATCAGTAACCATTAACGGTGGCGAAGCACCTTACCAAATTCTTTGGAACAACGGAGCTACAGCTACTGAGTTGATTGATCTTGCAAAAGGAACGTATTCAATTACCGTTACCGATGCTAAAGGAGCAATTGCGACAGAAACTGTGGAAATCAAAATGCCAGAACCAATCTCGGTAAGTTATAATTCTAAAACTTTATTGTCTTCAGAATCGCTACAGGCTGATTTGAATGTTAACATTAAAGGAGGAACGCCAGCTATATATGGAGAAGCGTACAAATTACAATTTGACGAGAATTCGACTATTCTTCCAGCAGGATCTTTACAAAGCGGTCTTTACAAATTGGCTGTTACAGATGGAAATGGATGCAGATTGGCTTTCAAAACCAACATCAATGTTCAAGAAATGGGTAATGATCAAATTTCTTTGAATAATCCTAGCAATGGGTTTGGAGTTATTGAACTGACTTTGAAATCAAATGATATGTCTTCAATTTCCGACTCAAACCTAAAAAAGCAAATGAAGTAATTGGTCTTTATTCAAATTCAGGAAATAATTCTAAAATACCTTTTTCACTAGCATCACACACTCCTCTTTCTGTTATCAGTTTAGTCACCAAATGGGAAGGGGTCACATCAAAACCATAATTGGAAGCATTAGTCGTCTCGGGACAAATTAAAATAGCCTCCAACTTACCTTCAGCGTTCTTTCCATAAACATACTTTACCTCATCTTGGTTTCTTTCTTCGATAGGAATCTCTTTCAGACCATCTTTAATTGACATGTCCAATGTTGTTGAAGGTAAAGCCACATAAAATGGAATTCCATTGTCTTTTGCAGCAAGAGCTTTAAGATAGGTTCCGATTTTATTGGCAACATCACCATTTCGGGTTGTTCTGTCGGTTCCAACGATGACCATATCAACCATTCCGTGTTGCATCAAATGTCCGCCAGCATTGTCAACAATTAAAGTATGCGGCACATTATGACGGGTCAATTCGTAAGCTGTTAGATTGGAACCTTGATTCCTTGGACGCGTTTCATCCACCCAAACGTGTACCTTAATTCCTTTTTGAATGGCTTGGTAAATTGGTGAGGTTATTGTCCCCCACTCAACGCAACCGAGCATTCCCGCGTTACAATGCGTTAAAATGTTGACCACTTCACCCTTTTTGCGGGTTGAAATTTCTTCAATTATGGGCAATCCATGAACACCAATCATTCTGCATGTTTCTACATCATCTTCAACTATTTGTCCGGCCATGTTCCATGCAGTTCCCAAAAAATTTCCTTCGCAGTTGTCTAATGCATTGCGCATACGATCTAAGGCCCAAAACAAGTTTACAGCTGTAGGTCGAGATGCTCTTAATGCGGAAAACGCTTCATCCAAAAAAGAACCATCTTCCTCCTTTTCTATCATTTCACGAACGGCTAAATAAATACCATAAGCTGCAGTCGCTCCAATCAATGGAGCACCACGAACAATCATTTCTTTGATTGCATGCTCGGCATCGCGATAGGTAGACAACTTTACCGTAACAAACTCGTGAGGCAATTTACGTTGGTCGATGACTTCTATAAATCGGTCTTCTGTTGTCCAAATGGTTCTAAATGTGCTCATTGTGATTTTTAATTTAATTGAATTTGAGAAAAATCGCTAACAGCCTGTTTCCAATCCTGAATTTTATTTTCTCTTATTAATTGTAAAGTTTGCATGCCGGCTTTTTCAGCTGCTTCCAGTTCTTCCTTTATGTCCGATAGAAACAAGATTTTCTCTGGAATTATTTCAACTTCCGTTGCAATTTTTTCATAGGTTTCGACATCTCTTTTTCCTCCTGTTTGGGTATCAAAATAAGATGAAATATACTTTGTTAAATCGCCAGATATACTATTCGCAAACAACAACTTTTGGGCAGGGACTGAGCCTGACGAAAAAATACCAATCTGCTTTCCTTCTGCTGTCCATTTTTCGAAGGATTCCGATACTTCATCGTAAACATGGCCTTTAATCGCCCCTGATTCGTAGCCATTTTTCCAAATGATTCCTTGAACGGTTTTCAATGGTGTTAACTTTCTGTCTTCTTCGGACCAGCGATACAAGGTATTGATGATTTCATCGATGGAATTCAATTTTTTATTTTCCAAGCTCATTGCCGAATCCACGGTTTGCTTGAAAGCCTTTTGGATTTCAGGATTATTAATTAAACCCCGCAGTTCACCAATGTGGGATCTGAAATATGGAAAAAGTACGTCATAAACAAAGTCAATCGAAGTTGTTGTGCCTTCAATATCCGTTAAAACCAAATGAATTCCGCTGTATTTCATTGTACAAAGATAAACAGAGATGAAAAACATGCATGTTTCAATCAGAATTATTCTTATTTTTCGGAATAGTTATTGGTCAGCAGAGAACGCTTTTAAAATTTTGATTCATGAAAAAATTTATTCTCGTATTATTCGTTTTGGTTTCGGCTTTTGGAAAAGCTCAGGTTGTTGGACAAATGGGAATGTTTGTTCAAATTGATATGCCTGATCGTGCTTTTATGCCTAAAATGGGCGTTAATGGCGGATTTGGTTTGAATTTATCTTATTCACCTTTTCGAAATTCACCAGTTTATTTGGAACTGAAATCAAGTTGGGGAAAATACCATTACCAAACCTTGACACAAACTTATTCATTTGATGATGGATCAACAACTACTACTGATGTAAGTTACAGCAGTGGCATGTCGAAATACCTTTTGGGCGCTAAAGTTATGGTTGGACGCGAATTATGGGCAGTGAGAGGATTTGTTACCCCACAAATAGGATTCAGCAAAATGAAAAGTAAAATTTATATTGACGACCCAACTGATCCGGATGGATGTCGCGCCCTTGAAAATAGATCAACACAGAAATTCACTGGAAGCGTATATGGAGGTGAAGTTGGGTTGGAAATCGATTTAGAAAGAATTATACCTTCCATACAAGACGAGTATACCCACAAATTGGTATTGACTGCAAATTTTCTTGGTTCATTTGGTCACATGGAATATGTTAATGTGAAGTATATGGAAAATGAAGTTCATGATCCTAATGTAGTTCATGATGATAGAGATATTAATGCAACTTTTATAAATGTAGGTTCAAATGCCTTACATGAACATAAAATTGCAGAATTGTATCACACCCCTTTCAACATGTGGGGATTCAGTATTGGATACACCGTGAATCTTTGGCGTTAATTTATTTTGAAACCTGGAAATCAAGGTATTTTTGTTCCACACCTGATTCTGTGTAAACAGGAATCCAGCCCGTCATATCTATAAATATTCTAATCGCTTTCACAAATGGACTTCTTTCACCTGCATCGAACCAGTGTTTTGTACCTGCAGGAACTGAAATTAAATCTCCGCGTTCGCAAAGCAAATTAAAAATAGGCTCTCCATCCATATTGAACCAAAATAAGCCTTGTCCATCCACAAAAAATCGAATTTCATCCTCAGAATGCGTATGTTCTGCTAAGAATTTAGCGCGAATCGCCTCATAATTATCTGTCAGACTGTTAATCGAGATGACATCCGCTGTCAAATAACCTCCATTTTCCATAAAAGGCTGAAGGTCTTTATTGTAGGCTTTTAATATTTCTTCCTGAGAGGCAGCATCATCGAATTGTACATCACAATACCATTGATCAAAAAACAAGTTTCTGGAATTAAAAAATTCGCGAATTTCCTCAGTATTGGTAATTGTAATATTTTTATCGGGTATCGACAGAACAGCCATATGATCTCAAATTATTTATTGTAATTCATCCATTCGCAATGACAAAGATAATCCAAGGTTTCCAAATGTCTTTTGGCTTCAAAAAGATTTGTACCCCATGCGTAAGTTCCATGTCCTTTGATGATAAAACAATGAAATTTCAATTCCTCCATTCTTTCAGCAAGTGTAGTCTCGAAAAAACTCATGTCCTGACTGTTATCAAATATTGGAATTTGCACTTCGCTATCATGTGTTTGAACGCCTTTGAATCCTTTTTGAATTTCATATCCGGAAAAAGAAATCGCTTTATCCAATTTCCTTGACAAACAAACAGGATAAGGGCCATGTGAATGCAGAATCACTTTTGTTTCTGGAAGTAATTTATAGATTACACAATGAATTAGCGTTTCTGCAGAAGGAATTGGAGGATTAACTTTTTCTGTTGGCATACCGAGACTATCAACAATAATAAAATCTGTAGGTTTGAATTGGGATTTATCAATTCCAGATTTAGAGACATTGATGCTACCCTCTTCATCTTTAAAAGAATAGTTTGTTGATGTTGCCGGAGACCATCCCAAAGCGTTGTAATGTTTTATTACTTCAGCCAATTCAATTTTTAATGCGTTTTCCATTATGAT
>CANJNE010000142.1 GCA_947475275.1 Flavobacteriales bacterium
TGTGCCACCATTATGACTTAAATTGAACTTGCAAAAACCAAATCCTCGATTAACAAACAAATCTTGCATTAAATGCCAACAACCCCAATCTTTGAATCCCATAAAACCGTGAAGGAAGAGGATTATTTTACCATTAAAGTTTTCGGGAATTTCAAAGTCAACTAAAGATTTTCTTTTTTCTGCACCAAAATATATGGCATTTTTAATGTTCATAGCCTTCATGATTCTAAATTAATTATTTCGGGAGAAAATTTATTAGTGCTATATTTGAGAAGTATTTAATATCATGTCTTTTCTTAAGTCATTGCATGAAAATTTCGGCATCAATTTACAGTGATAAAAAACGTCCATTAAAAGAGGTAATAGATGATTTAATTGAGCATCAGGTGGATATGCTCCATGTGGATTGTAATGATGATTTATCTGTTTTTGAGGACATTAAGCAAATTAGAACTTGGTGCAGTTTACCTATAGATTTACATATCATAACCGATCGACCAGAAGTATATTTTGAGTACTTAGAATCCAATCCTGTTGAATATTTGACTTTTCAGTATGAAACACTGATTACCATTCTTGATTTGCCAATTAATATTTCAGGTAAAAAAGGATTAGCTATTACAACCGAAACTGAAATAGAGGTTTTCGAAAAATATCAAAATTTTGATTTTTTACTTATCATGGCGACAACACCCGGTCAAAGTGGGGGTACTTTTGATAGTTATAATTTTGCTAAAATCAGAAAGTTTAGAAAACGTTTTCCAGGTAAGTCCATCCATGTTGATGGAGGTGTGAATGGTGAAGTATCTTTCATTTTGAGAAATATGGGTGTCAGTACTTCAGTTTCCGGTTCTTATTTGTTTAACGCACCGAGTATTGGACATGCTCTGATGAATTTGACCAAAAGGGATATTGCCTCACATTTTGTTGTACGTGATTTTATGATTCCTTTAGAAGAATGTCCATCGGTAACATGGGGCGGCGCAAGTTTGAAACAAGTTTTGGAATCCATAGAATTAGGTAATTTGGGTTTTTGTCTTTGTCTGGGCGGAAATAATGAACTTATCGGAATTGTTTCTTCTGCTGATGTCAGAAAAGCACTCTTGATGAATTTGGAAAATATTACAAATTTATCTACTGACCATCTCATCAATTTAAATCCTTTAAGAACTTTTGAAAATCATACCGTTTCAGAACTTTTAATAACAATTAAAAAAAGTAAGTTTCCTGTAATGTATTTACCAGTTGTTGATTCTAATAATAAAGCTGTGGGAATTGTTAATTTTGTCCACTTGATAAGAGGAGAATTGTAATTATGATAATTAAATTAAGGCAAACAGTAGATTCAAAGAAAGCTGAAGAATTGGCATTGGTTTTCAAAGCTTTTCACATAAAAGAAAATGAATGTTCCACATTGGTTACAGCTTCATCTTTGAAGGAAATCCCAATTCAATATCAAGAGTTTATTGATGAGTTTTGGGTGTTAGATAATGACATGCAATTGTCTTCAAAAAAATACCGAAAGGAAAAGCGTACAGTTAATTTCGGCAATATTCAAATTGGAGGAAATACGAATAATACTATTCTAATCGGAGGACCTTGTTCTGTTGAATCAGAAGAGCAGATCCGTGAATCATCACAATTGTTGATGAAACTTGGCCTAAGTGCGCTAAGAGGCGGATGTTATAAACCTAGAACAAGTCCTTATTCGTTTCAAGGCTTAGGGTTGGAAGGGTTAAAGCTGCTAGCTAAAATGAGAGAAGAATTTGGTCTGACAGTTATTACAGAAGCCAGAGACGCAACCCATATCGATGAAATTATTGAATATACTGATGTAATTCAAATTGGTGCAAAAGCGATGTATGACCAGGGCATTTTGCGTGCTTGTGCAAAAATTAAAAAACCTGTTCTCATTAAAAGAGGCTTTGGAACTACTTTACAAGAGTTCGTTCAAGCGGCTGAATTTGTACTTTCAGGAGGTAATGATCAAGTTATTTTATGTGAACGTGGTTTGCGCACTTTTGAAACGGCAACTAGATTTACTTTGGATCTATGCGGCGTAGCATGGTTGCAAGAACATTGCAATTTGCCAGTTATTTTGGATCCTTCTCATGCCATGGGTTATGCTTATGGAGTGCCAAATCTTGCTAGGGCTTGCGTTGCAATGGGGATTGACGGTTTGTTGATTGAGGCACATCCAAATCCAAAAGTGGCGAAATCTGATGCCTCTCAACAATTGAATCATGATGAGTTTGAGGAATTATACCGTTCCTTGCATGCCGTTGCATATAGTGTAGGATACAAAATTGTTTAACATGCATCTAGAACAAAATATCAAAGGTCTTTGCGCCAAAAACGGAATCAACTTTAATGACTTTATAAATGATATGGATGTTGATAATGTCAACGAACTTACAATTTATGATCTTGAAGCAATTTGTGAAGAATATGAAGTGGATATGCTTTCGCTCTTGTTCAAGCCATTATTAAAATCTGACCATTTACAGCGAAAAATCGATAAGATTAAATTACTTGTTTTGGATATTGATGGAGTAATGACCGATGGCGGTATGTATTATAATGAGAATGGTGATTTCATGAAAAAATATAACACCAAAGATGGAATGGCAATTCAACATTTGGTGAAAAGTGATTTTCAAATTGCCATTATATCTTCAGGTTATAAAGAAAATATTGTCAAAACAAGAGCGGAATTACTAGGTATTCAAAATTGTGTTGTAACAAGAGAACCAAAATTGAATGTTTTAAAAAATATCTGTAACGAATTAAAAATTAATCTTGACCAAGTGGCGCTAATTGGGGATGATATCAATGATCTGGAGATGATTGATAAAATAGGATTTTCAGCTTGTCCTTCTGATGCTGTTGGAGCGGTAAAAACTAAGGTAAATGTAATCTTATCCAAAAAAGGTGGAGAGGGTTGTGTTAGAGAATTCATTGATGCTTACCTTTTATCAAAGCCTTTAAACTAAAAGAAAATGCAAAAAATT
Organism: Flavobacteriales bacterium; assembly: GCA_947475275.1. Taxonomy (GTDB): domain Bacteria; phylum Bacteroidota; class Bacteroidia; order Flavobacteriales_D; family Crocinitomicaceae; genus M0103. The sequence continues at coordinate 3,012 of CANJNE010000142.1, forward strand.
AAATTGGGAATCATTAAGGAGGGAAAAGTTCCACCTGATCACCGGGTTGCGCTGACACCAAAACAATGTAAGTCGCTACAAATCATTTATCCTAATGTAGAAGTTGTTGTGCAATCAAGCCCAATTCGCGCATATAAAGATGAAGCATATTTAAACGAAGGAATAAAAGTGGTAACCGATCTCAATGATTGTGATATTATTTTTGGAATAAAGGAAGTGAAGGTCAAAGATTTAATTCCTAACAAAAAGTTTGTTTTCTTTTCGCATACCATCAAAAAACAACCTTATAACAGAGATTTGTTGAGGGCAATTTTGGATATGAAAATCCAACTGATTGATTACGAATTGATGAAAGACAAGCAAAACAAACGCATTATCGGTTTTGGAAGATATGCAGGAATTGTTGGGACTTACAATGCTTTTTTAACCCTGGGTTTGAAAACTGGAACTTTTTCATTGAAACCGGCTCACGATTGCGTAAATCGTAAAGAAATGGAATTGGAATTGGAGAAAGCTATATTGCCAAAAGATTTTAGAATTGTACTTACGGGTTTTGGTAGGGTAGGACACGGAGCAAGAGAGGTTATTGACTTATTGCCAATAAAAGAAGTAACACCAGAGGAATTTTTAGCTCAGAATTTTAATGAGCCTGTTTTTACGCAACTTGATGCTGAAGACTATTACGGCAGAAAGGATGGTGAACCATTCGTGAAAAACGAATTTTATTCAAATCCAGAATTGTATAAATCGATTTTTAGTAATTATCTAGGTAAAATGGACATGTATATTCCATGTCATTATTGGAGTAGCAAATCACCGTTAATTTTAACATCAGATGATTTAAAAAAATCAAATGGTCGATTGAAAATTGTTGCGGATATATCATGTGATGTTGATGGCCCTATAGCAACAACCATTCGTTCAAGCAAAATTGAAGACCCGATTTATGGTTATAATATAGAAACGGGCTTGGAAGATGATTTTCGAAAAAATAACGTAATCGCAGTTATGGCTGTAGATAACCTTCCTTGCGAATTGCCGTTGGATGCATCCGAAGATTTTGGAAATGATTTGTTAAAGTTGATTCTTCCAGCTTTATTGAAAGAAGATCCCGATAATATTATTGGTCGAGCAAGCGAGACCAACAAAGAAGGAAAATTAAATCCAGATTATAGTTACCTGCAAGATTACGCAGACGGAAAAGAATAAATATGGAACAAACAAAGAATAAGGTAATAAAAGGTTGGGTCTTCTACGACTGGGCGAATTCAGTTTACCCTTTGATTATCAGTTCGGCTATTTTTCCAATCATGTTTGAGAAGATGACAAGCGTTAAAGATGCTGATGGAAAAACCGTTTATGATACCATTTCATTTTTTGGACTTGAATTCAAAAACACTGCTTTTTACGCCTACCTAGTTTCCATTTCATATTTGGTTGTGACATTCATAACTCCTCTATTATCAGGAATAGCTGATTACTCTGGAAAGAAGAAACGGTTTCTCCAATTCTTTTGTTTTCTCGGGGCAATCTCAAGTTCTCTTTTGTATTTTTTTAATCACAAAGCAACTGGTGATCAGCCTGTTCAGATTGGGTTCACAATTCTCCCGCTATTTTTTGCAAGTATTGGTTATTGGGGCAGTTTGGTATATTACAATTCCTATTTACCCGAAATCGCTCCTGAAAATCAACACAATGTTATCAGTGCAAGAGGTTTTATTATGGGCTATTTAGGAAGTTCCATTTTGCTAATTATTATTTTGGTATTGACTCAGTTTACTAAGGTAATGCCAATAAACTATGCCTTTCCTTTGGTTGGAATGTGGTGGCTGGGATTTGCATTTTATACTTTTATGCGTTTGCCCCAACCGATAGTCAAAAAAAATACGGATAATGTTTTTTCAAAAGGCTTCAAAGAATTGAAAAAGGTTTGGAAAGATATTCAATTGCGAACACCTTTGAAACGTTATTTGGCTAGTTACTTTATGTTTAATATGGCAGTTCAGACAGTAATGATTATGGCCACGGCTTTTGCCAACAAAGAAATCATAGGGATCCAAACCACAGATTTGATAGTTAGTATACTTATTATTCAGTTTTTGGGAATGTTGGGATCTTTTATCTTTTCGAAAATGGCGAATAAAATCGGAAACAAGCGTGGCTTAAGTATTGCCATCGTTGTCTGGATAGTACTTTGTCTTTATGTCTATTTCGTAGTTTATTTACCTTGGCAGTTTTATATTGCAGCTGCGGTTGTAGGTTTGGTTATGGGAGGGATTCAGTCTTTGGCAAGATCGACTTATTCGAGAATGCTCCCAGAAACTGAAGACAATACGTCATACTTTAGCTTTTTTGATGTAAGTGAAAAAATTGGACTGGCACTAGGCACCTTCGCGTTCGGATTTATAGAATCTGATGCGGATATCAGAACATCGGTGTTGGCGCTTATAATCTTTTTTGTGCTGGGATGGTTGTTATTATTGAGAGTGCCTTTCAGTAAAACAA
>CANJNE010000143.1 GCA_947475275.1 Flavobacteriales bacterium
TGCCTATGGCAGCTAGCATGCCTTTGATTACTGATGAAGGAAAATAATTGGCTAAAACGCCTAATTTTAAATAACCAGCAATAATTTGTAGCACACCAGCAAATATGATTGCCACCAGAAATCCTTCGTAACTTTTAAGTGTAATTAAGGCAGTAATGATAATGGTGATAAGGCCAGCTGCAGGACCTGAAACACCAATTCTACTGCCACTCAAAAATCCTACAAGAATTCCCCCTATTACACCAGCCAAAAGTCCGGATATGGGAATTCCATTTATACCTTCAACATCGGTTGAAGCTTGTCCTACGCCTAAACAGAGTGGTAGCGCAACTAAAAAAACGACTAAACTAGAAGAGAAATCTTCTTTTAAAAATTTAAAATGCATTGAATTGAATTAAAAGGTTTGAACAAAATCAAACTTTTAATTCAGGAGGTGTATCATAAATTATCAATGCAACTGCGCGAACCTTTTTGGTTCTGCCTTTATCTTTATTATTTTCGCTTTCGGTCTTACAAAAATTTAAATCATAATAAAGTTCAATTGGAACCTGATCATCATTTTCATTTGAGTTTTCTTCAGAACCTTCCTCGGAGCTATCTTCGTTTCCATCATCAATATCATTCGCAAAATCACTAAATTCTTCAATATCTGCGTTTAACTTGGAAAAAACCGTTGTTTGCTCAATAAAAAGCTGAGCCACAAAAATTCCAACTGTGAATAGAATTAAAATGATCGATATTTTATCGCGAAACTTCAAATTCTATATTACACTTAATGCTTTTCCAACTTTAATAAATGCAGCAATTGCTTTATCCAAATCTTCAAGAGAATGCGCTGCGGAAATTTGCGTTCTTATTCTTGCTTGTCCTTTAGCTACCACTGGATAAAAGAATCCGATTGCATAGATGCCTTCTTTTAAAAGTTCATCTGCAAATTTTTGTGAAAGTGCGGCATCATATAGCATAATAGGAACTATTGGTGAGTCTCCTGGTTTGATATCAAATCCAGCAGCAATAATTTTTTCCTTGAAATACTTCGTGTTACTTTCCAATTTGTCGCGAAGTTCAGTTGTGGAGCTTAGAATTTCAAAGACTTTGTTTGAAGCACCAACAATTGCCGGTGAAAGTGAGTTAGAAAACAAGTAAGGTCTGGATCTTTGTCTCAAGAGTTCGATTATTTCTTTTTTACCTGTTGTATAACCTCCCATTGCACCGCCTAATGCTTTACCTAATGTTCCGGTGATGATATCAACCCTTTCCATGCAATTGTGGTATTCTGGAACACCACGTCCGGTCTTTCCGATAAAACCAGCTGAATGGCATTCATCAGTCATTACAAGTGCATCATATTTATCCGCTAAGTCACAGATTTCATTCATTTTTGCGATGTCACCATCCATGGAAAATACACCATCGGTAACAATTATTTTAAATCTTTGCGCTTGGGCTTTTTTGAGTTGTTCTTCCAAATCATTCATGTCTGAATGCTTGTAACGGTATCGTTGCGCTTTACATAAACGGATTCCATCAATAATGGATGCATGATTCAGTTCATCAGAAATAATGGCATCTTCTTCTGTAAATAAAGGTTCAAAAACACCACCATTGGCATCGAATGCGGCAGCATAAAGAATAGTATCTTCTGTACCGTAGAAATTGGCAATTTTTGCTTCAAGTTCTTTATGAATATCTTGTGTACCACAAATAAATCTCACAGATGACATTCCGTAACCGTGAGTGTCCAAGGCATCTTTCGCGGCTTGAACAACTTCTGGATGAGAAGACAATCCAAGATAATTATTTGCGCACATGATTACTACCTCTTCACCTGAATTGACTTTTACTCGAGCCCCTTGTGGTGAAGTAATTATGCGTTCTCTTTTAAAAATACCTGCTTCCTGAATAGCATTCAATTCGTCCTGAAGATGTTCTTTAATTTTTCCGTACATGAATAAAAATAATTAAACAAATATAGAAAAATAAGTCGTTGTAAAGCCTTTCTAAAACATCAGAAATTCCACTTCATGTCTCGTTCTGATAGCAGGGCAAAGGACACTTTGTAATCAAACTTGGGTGTAAACTGATTGCCGTCTGAGATCACCCCATACAAACCAACTCGAAGTCTGCGCCTAGAGAACTTGAAATTGCGTTCCAATCCGGCAAACAATTCATAATGTTGCCAATCGAACTCTTTAACATACAATGCTCCTGCTCCCATCACCAAACCTATTCCCGTCTTTTTCATAAATGGAATCTTGCTGATTATTGCACCATTATCATGATGAACAAAATGTATTTCGTAGAAAATATCACGTGAAGGCAACGAAGAATCTTGACCTTGAAAGGAATAAAGTGGATTGGAAAACCAAATTGGATCGCTTCTTCTTTGGAATTTAAAATCAGCAAACTGTAAATTTTTCGCACTTAAAAACTTACCACTTGTAACATGGTATGAAGTTGTTCCTAGTGTACCAATTTTAAAAGTTTGCATCATACCAACCCGCAAGTATTCATGATCGATATCGCTACCGAAAAGTTTTGGTATTCCGCGTTCATATGTGGCATAAAAAGTTGGAAAACGTGAACCCAGTAGCACTTTTCTATAAGGTTCTCGCATGTATTTTTGGAAAGGTGTGTATTGAATTGTTGCTTCACCAATTAATGCTTGATAGGTGATAAATTCTTCCGGATTATTGTTAGGAATATCATTATCAAAAAGCGTCAAGAATTGATAATCGGAAATACTTCTTCTTTCTGAATACTCAAAGTTAACATTCAAATAAAATCCATTGAACAATTCGTAATTGTTACCGATTGAGCCGGATGTTTTTTCAATAAAATTTTCTCTTTTATAAATCTGGGTAATGGCATCGTAGCTTCGTATAACATCAAAGTCATGACTAAAATCAAAGTTTAAAGTGCCAAAATGAAACGGATCATAACGGTATCGCCACCATGTACTTCCCTTAACATCCTTATTCAATATCCCAAGTGAAACTTCTGTGTAGGAATCAATCGCCCTTTCGTTTGGCCATTTTTTAAAATAATAGATACTTGGAGCGACTCTAGGTCCAGCAATGTATAAAGGACGCAAGACTCCCGCGATTGAACTGATTGTCCATTGTGATTTATTGACCCTATTCCGATGGTCTATGCCAAACCATAAAACTTTTAAGATGGTAATTTTATTAAAAACTGCGTCTACGGAATCCAGGTATTCTTTTCTGTTTTGATAATCTGCGATGCTATCTTTAGCAATTATGTATGCACGCTCTTCTGCGGTGAGTTCAACCTTTCTTGCTTGATTCCAAAAAGAAGAATCTTTGTCATAGGCTTCTTGTTCGGTTACCGCTAATTCATTTGAGAAATACTTTTTAGTATATGTTTTGTTAAATTGATAATTCGAAAAGTCGGCAACTGTAGAACATGTAGAAGTTTCATTCTTATATTTCACTCCGTAATCAAGTTCTTGTTTTTTCAAAATACACAAAGTATCACCCTGGTGATCAAATGTTTGGCGAATGGTAAAGTAATCATAAACCAATAAATTCCCCTTGTTCATGGTGAGTTCGAGTTTCTGAACCAACCAAAGCGAATCAACCACCCAGATATAACCTTCCAATGTTGTTGTGGCTGTCAATCTAGGAATGATTTTTATTTTGTGGATTTTATGTCCGTTTTCCTCATATTGCTCTTCCAACCTATATTTATATGATAGAATTCCTGGACCTGAGATAGGAGAACTTACCGGAGATTGATGTAAATCATCCAAATGAAGGAGGTTTTGAAAAAAATTGAAATTGGATTTTACCGTCGTTGTGTAATACAAATACTGATCATTTCCACGTTTTTCGTATGCATTTCTAACCTCTTTGACATTTGCAGGAGGGGAATAATCTCGATTCAATTGCACTTCGACCAAATTCATGTTATTGGCCAATTCGGTTTGCTTCTTTCGTTCTTCTTCGAAAGGATCAACAATGCCATCAGGGTCAACTACCTCTTCATCCTTGTTTTTTCCTTTTCCTTCTTTTTCAGGCTTTTCTTCCCGATCCAATTTCTCTGTAGCTTTAATGTAAACATCGACAGCATGCGGGTATTGCCAAGGATTCATTTGGTCTCTTTTTTCAACGACCTTCAACATGATTTCTCTACCTGGATTGGATTTCTTGGCGTTAATCTCAACCCCTTGAAGTTCATTAATTGATACGGCAAACAACTGAAGATCTTTCACCTCATCTTTATCACTTATCGAAACATAGGTCTCTCTTTCATAATAACCATTTGCACCAATAACTAAAAAATATTCAGCAGGCATTAAGTTCATTTCATAATAACCGTTGGCATCTGTCACCGTGCGTTGATCAGGATCGTTTTTTAAGTAAATTTTGGCGAATGGAATTGCTATACCCTGCTCATCGGTAATTTTTCCGCTTAATTTTTTTTGTGCAAAAGAAGTGTTCACCGCAACAAAAACAGTGAAAATAAAAAGTATAAAATGAAATAATGATTTTGGCATAAAAAATTAAATCGCAGTCTTTTGTATCTTTTTGAAATTATAAAACATTAGACAAATGATAGTTACAAATTGTTACAATGGAATAGGTGTTTCGAAGAAAATGGGTTTTATTCTTTATTTTCATTACGCTGACTTTCTAAGAATGCCATGTGTTTTTCCATGCGTTTCACCATCCATTTTTTAAGGAAAAACATCATCAAAGCAATTACAACAAAAATGTAGTAAAACACCCATTTATAGGTACCTTCAGTAAAACATTTATAAGAGGTGACAATAAAAATTACTATTGCTGCAACCAACCAAAAATATTGCATTACGGTATTGTAAAGTTTCATGCTCAAAATTTTTGGTAAAGATACGGAAATGTTTTAGTCGAAATCGCCATCTTCAATTACAACCTTGCCATAAGGTTTTATAAACGTGTAGGAGGAGAAATCTTGTTTCGTTCGGATTCCTTCACCGAATAATGTTCCTTTAGGCGAACTTACCATAACGCCTGAGTTTGTAAATACAGAACTGTCTTTTTTATTCCAATTCAATTGTTCAGTCTCCAGACGTTGTTGCTTGGCATGGTTATACAATTGCACAGAATCCTTGACGAAAATTACACCTTTTTGCATATTAACTTCACCATATAAAGCGGTTAAGGTGGAAACAATCTCTCCGTTATCTTTAAAGAAATTTACCTTAATGCCCTCTTTGAGTTTAGTTATTTCCTCAGGTTTATGAAATGTTTCTGCATATTTGGCATACAATTCAATTTTAGCATAACCTGAATCGACATACAAAACATGTAGATTTTGCGTTACTTCATCAGGTGATTTTGAGTCGTACGTTATTTTCTGAATAGTTTCTAAATCATTTACACAAGCCGAAAAAA
>CANJNE010000144.1 GCA_947475275.1 Flavobacteriales bacterium
ATTGACTTCCAAAGCTAACGAATAGTTTTCATTTAGGCATTAAATTATTCCTTTCGTTTTTAGGTATTCGTTGAGGGATTCTAGATCGCCAAAAAGTACTTCTCTCGCCTTAGATCCCTGGAAAGGACCGATGATACCCATGCCTTCGAGTTGGTCAACGATTCTTCCTGCTCTATTGTAGCCCAATTTTAATTTCCTTTGCAATAAACTGGCAGATCCTTGTTGGTTAACCACAACTATTTGTGCAGCTTCGGAGAACATAGGGTCAATTTCATTCATATCGAAATCACCTGAGCCTTCACCACCTTCACCAACATATTCTGGTAACAATAAGGCTTCAGGGTATGCTCTTTGTTCGCCAATAAAACTACAAATGTCTTCTACTTCAGGCGTATCAACAAAGCCACATTGTAAACGTTTCAAATCAGAGCCAGTAGAAATTAACATGTCACCACGACCAATAAGTTGATCGGCACCTGAAGCGTCGAGTATCGTTCTAGAATCTATTTTAGAAAGTACCCTAAATGCAATTCTTGCGGGGAAATTCGCTTTGATCATACCAGTGATAACATTCACAGAAGGCCTTTGGGTTGCGACAATAAGGTGAATTCCAATTGCTCGAGCCAACTGTGCAAGACGTGCAATAGGATGTTCAACTTCTTTTCCAGCTGTCATTATAAGATCAGCAAATTCATCAATAAGAACAACAATATATGGAAGGAAGCGATGTCCTTTTTCGGGATTTAGTTTTCTCGCAATAAATTTTGCATTGTATTCGATTATGGTTCTTACACCGGCATCTTTTAATAAACCATAACGGTCATCCATTTCGATACACAATGAATTTAAAGTGTTAACAACTTTTGAAACATCGGTAATTATAGCATCTTCTTCACCAGGAAGTTTCGCAAGGAAATGGCGTTCAATTTTATTATAAAGCGTCAATTCCACTTTTTTGGGGTCAACCAAAACAAACTTTACTTGAGAAGGATGTTTTTTGTATAATATTGAAATCAGTATAGCATTTAATCCAACAGATTTACCTTGACCTGTCGCTCCGGCCACAAGTAGGTGAGGCATTTTTGTCAGGTCGAAAGTGAATGTTTCATTGGTAATGGTTTTTCCCATTACAATTGGCAATTCAGCATCAGAATTTTGGAATTTTTCAGAAGCAATTAGAGAACGCATGCTAACCATTTCAGGTTTTGAGTTTGGAACTTCGATACCGATTGTTCCTTTTCCCGGAATCGGCGCTATGATGCGAATTCCAAGAGCGCTCAGGCTTAAAGCAATATCGTCTTCTAAGTTTTTAATTTTTGAAATTCGAACTCCAGGTGCAGGAACGATTTCGTATAAAGTAACCGTTGGACCAACAGTTGCTTTAATTTTTGCGATATCAATTTTATAATGAGAGAGCGTCTCAACAATTTTATTTTTGTTATCTTCCAACTCTTGCTTATTTACAGAAACAGCGCTGCTACCGTATTCTTTCAATAGATCAATTGGAGGTAATACATAGCTTGATAAATCTAAAGTAGGATCATAATCACCAAATTCTTTGCGAAGATCGTTCAATTCATCAGCGTCCAAGGCCGCATCAGGTTTAGCCACTTCCACAGCCATGTCTGATAAGTCCATGTCGGGAATTTCGGTATTGGTGTTTTCAATTTCAAAATCTGTATCGAAATTTTCTGGAATATCAATTATAAGTTCGGAATCAGTTTCTTCGTCAACTTCATCTTGATCAAAATTATAGGTTTCAGAAATGAAATCTTTTTCAATTTCTTCATCCTGAATCGTATTAACAGCATGAATATCAACACTATTGTATGGTTGGTAACCATTTTCATTTTCATCCGATATTTCGTCAGTGGAAAGTTCATTGTCTTTAGTTCCAAAAAGTCGGTTGTAAAGCGCTTTTAAATCCGCATTAAAAACGATTGCAATCAACAAATAGCCCAGGGCACAAATTAAGATAATTGCTCCAATCCTTCCTAGGGAAAGAGAGAGCCATTCTGTTAAATAAAAGCCAAAAGAACCGCCGATGTAGTTGAGGTGATTTGCAAAATATCCTAAAAAAATGGATGTCCAAACCGTCAATAAGAAAATCCTCCCCATTGTCTTTTTTAATGGCAGTATTTCAGTATCCAAGAGAACTTTAACGCCAAATAAAAACATTAGAAAAATAAGTCCAAATGAAGGTAGACCGAACCATTTGAAAATTAGTAAATGTGATGTCCATGCACCAAATTTTCCTAACCAATTTGAAACTTCTGTAGGGTCGTTTTCAAATAAAAATTCAAAAAGTCCTTTGTTCAGAACCCTGTCTTGATCCGTTGACCAAGTAAAAATATAGGAGAAACAAGCAAGGAATAAATAAATTGAAAATATAATAAGTAAAACCCCTATCGTAGTTTTTAATTTTTTTGAATTAAACTTAATTCCGGATGAAAATAGTTTTTTTCGATTCTTGGAATCGGCTTGTTTTTCTGAATTTTTTGATTTTTTATTCCCTTTCGACGTTGAGGTTTCTTCTACTTCTTGGTCCTTTTTTGGGATGTATTCGTTTTCAGCCATGTTTAATATCTCTAACATGCTAAATTAATGTTGTTGAGAATAGATTTTTCAAGTATACAGATGATCTTTAAACACGTTGATGTTAGTTAACATCTTCTATAAACCACTTAAATCATTCCACCTTAATCATTTCTTGAACGAATTCATCAAAAGATAATTTTTTAAAATCTGATGGAATACCGAAAAGATCATAATTTGGAACTTCCTCTTGAATTTCGATCAATTCATATTTTAAAAGGCCATATTCGCTATTTAAGTAATAAATTACAGGTAATCCCGGAAATTCTAAGAAAGTATTGAGGTATTTGGGTGAATACCTTGGTAGATAGAAAAATTCAGTTTCAGTTTCTAAACTTGGATGTTCAACGTGTATTTTTTTTGCCTTCAAACCGCATATTTTTTTCTTCCCTATTTTTTTTGATATTACATACAATGAGCTATCTGAATTTTGTGTTTGGTGATTTGTTTGAATTGCAAAATTTCCTAGGTCAAGAGACAATAAAAGATAAGATTTATTTAAAACCATGTGTTTGATTAATATTTGCTTGCCGAATTCTTCCGTATGGTTTTCAATTCTTAATAAGGAATCATTGGTGTAAATTTCCATCCTTTTTTCAGGGAAATATTTAGAAAGGGAAGTGTCAGCAATATTGATTGAATAAGTAAGTTTGCCGACAAATGATTCTGTTTTTTGACAAACAATATTAAATGTTATAAAGCAGCTAATTAAAAAAATACTCAAGTTCTTCATAGATTCAAAATTAAGCAATTAACGATTCTCTTTTTAATTTGAAACAATTGCCCTCGTTCAAAAATGATTCTTTAAGTTTAAAAGTGCTAAATTTGATCAATTAAAAATTATGGAAAAGCGGATAAAATTCTTTTTCAATTCTTCGGAAATTGCAGCTGGAACTAGAGGTGCGTCTTTAGGTCCTGAATCAATCCGAGTGGCAGCAAGAAAACTTGGAAGTAATCTCTTTAAGATGCATGATGTTCATGTTTTAAATAATTTTAACGATTGTTTAGATGTTGAAAATCAGTTTACTTATGCTAAGCATATTGATGTATTAGTTAAAGTTTTTGAGAATATTTCAATTGTTGTATCTGAAGCACTCAAACAAGGTGATTTTCCAATCGTTGTTGCTGCTGATCATGCATCTGCTGGTGGAACAATCGCTGGAATAAAAAATGCTTATCCTGAAAATCGCATAGGTGCAATTTGGATTGATGCACATGGTGATTTGCATTCCCCTTATACAACTCCTTCTGGTAATATGCATGGAATGCCATTAACAACTGTAATAGGAGATGATAACCTTCCTTGTCAAATCAATATGCTAGATGCCCAAACCATTCGTTATTGGGAAAAACTTAAAAATGTTGGTTTTGCAGGAAGAAAAGTGCTCCCAGAGGATTTGGTTTTTGTTGCTGTTAGAGATCTCGAAAGCCAAGAGGAAGCGATAATTGAAAGACTTGAAATTAAAAATTTTACAGTTGATGATTTAAGAAGCAGAGGTCCAGAAAAGACGGCATCTGAAATATTAAAAAAATTGTCTAATTGTGATCTTATATATATTTCTTTTGATGTCGATTCCATGGATCCTGATGTTACTTCATATGGCACCGGAACACCAGTAAAGAATGGTTTATTTCCTGAGGAAGTTAAAGAATTATTGACGGTTCTTTTGGCATCAAAAAAAATAGTTTGTTTCGAATTGGTAGAAGTCAATCCTTGTCTTGACGATAAAAAAAATAAAATGGCTGAAACAGCGCTCGATATTCTTGAAGAAGTTGTCTCAACTATGGCTCAAAATTAAAAAATGGAATTAACAATAAAATCTTTTATTCTCAACAACTCAAAGTCAATTTTCGGTCAGGAAATTTCAGAGTCACTTGTACAATTTCAAAAAACAAGAAAAGATGTAGCGGGTGATTTAACCTTAGTAATTTTTCCATTTGTCAAATTGTTAGCATGTTCACCTGCTGATGCAGGTAATAAAATTGGAAATGCTTTGAAAGCTGCATTTCCTGAAATAAAAAAAACTGAAGTAGTAAGTGGCTTCCTCAATATTACTTTAGCTGATGCATTTTGGTTGAATCAGGTTAATGCAATCAAAGCGAATTTGAGATTTGGTTCTCAAGAAAAGGAAAGTCTTCCATTGGTAATGGTGGAATATGCGTCACCGAATACGAACAAACCACTTCATTTAGGTCATTTAAGAAATATTTTTTTAGGTGATGCTGTGTCTGGAATTCTTAAAGCAGCAGGACATAGAGTAGTGCGTACCCAAATTATTAATGATCGTGGTATTCACATTTGTAAAAGCATGCTCGCTTGGGAGAAATTTTCTCCTATCAATACCAAAGGTGAACGAGAAACGCCATCGAACTCAAACTTAAAAGGGGATAAGTTAGTAGGCAAATATTATGTTGAGTTTGATAAGCATCTTAATATTGAAGCTAAAGACATTATCTCGAAATGGGAAAAAAATGATTTTTCTTCAACTGATGAGATCTTGCAAGCTGAAGTCATCAAACTTCAAAGTTCTCGAAATGGGAAAGATGAAAAAGCACTTGACGGAATTAATGCTAAGATTAAAGAATTTGCGAAAAATCAGACAGATTTGATGAAGGAAGCAAAGGATATGTTGGTTAAGTGGGAGGCGCGCGATCCACAAACATATTTACTTTGGTCCACGATGAATGGTTGGGTATATGATGGTTTTGAAAAAACCTACCAAACAATGGGTGTTCAATTTGATAAATTGTATTATGAATCAGACAC
>CANJNE010000145.1 GCA_947475275.1 Flavobacteriales bacterium
AGATTTACTATGGGACCACCAAGGCATTGAACAGGAATTGCTGTAATTGTTGCGTCATCAAGCGCATTTACAATAATATTCGATGATTGTGTGTCGCCACAAGTTCCCGCTATACTGTAGGTAATAGTATGGGTGCCTGCACCGGCAAGTGATGGGTCAAAAGTTCCCAAGTTCACATCTGTTATTCCCGCGCCGCTCCAAACACCTCCAGGATCTGCAGCGGACAAAGTCACGATATTTGCATCGGCACAAAAAGGCCCCGCCTGGTTTATTATGGCACTATAACTTGGGTTAACAACTATAGTTGTAACACTTGTTCCTCCACATACTCCTCCAATTGTGTATGAAATTGTGTGCGTTCCTGGACCCGCCGTAAAAGGATCAAATGTGCCCACTGTTGAGCTCGTAATTCCCGATCCAGTCCAGGTTCCTCCTGGATCTACAGCAGTAAGTGTTATCGATGGATCTATTTCACAAAAAGGCCCAACGGAGGTAATAGATGTATTGGCCACGGGGTTTACAATAATATTTGTAGTTTGACTTGCTCCGCATGCTCCTGGAATGGTGTAGGTAATTGGAAAAGTTCCTGCACCCGATGTGGCTGGACTAAAAGTTCCCAATGATGAATTTGTGATTCCCGTGCCACTCCATGTTCCACCAGGTGAAACAGCTGTTAAATTTGTTGGTGTAGTCAAAACACAAAAGGGCCCTGCAGGATTGATACTTGCGTTTGATACTGATGTTCCATTGCTTACCGTAACTGTTCCATTGGCCACACAACCAGTTGCATCCGTAACACTTACTGTGTAATTTCCGGCACAAAGACCGGTTGCGGTCTGAGTTGTTTGGGCCGGAACGGTGTTCCATGAATAAGTAAAAGGACCAACTCCACCAGCTCCAACAGTGGCCGTAGCTGTACCGTCACAAATTCCTGCACATGATGTTGGTGTGGCGCTCATGGTTGGCGGCTGACAACAACTTGTCGCGCAGTTGTAATTGACCCTGACATTAGGAACTCTTGGGGTAAAATTGGTTCCGAAAGGGTAATCCTTTCCAGTACCTTGTAAAATTCGAATATTTGCATCTTGCGCAGCAGTGTTTCCAACACCGGTTCCATTTGAATAATTACAATTTGCCGTTACGGTGTTTGTTACATAAAATGCTACTACTTGGCCTGGGCATAAATAGTGATTGATTTGTATTGGGATTAAAACATTTTGGTTACTCGTAGCAGCCCATCCCGTTACCTCACCTACTAATGTCCATGCTGCCGCATTATTTGTAAAACCAACATGGGTACCTGCCTTTTTATAAATTCTGATGGTATTTCCCGCACCTGTATCAAAATCCATCCCTAATTGAACTATGTTTACCGATTGGAGGGCAACAACATCAAACATAATTCCATCTTGCCCATTATTTGTAACTTGCGGGGTGTTCAATGGACCACATTGAGAATAGACATTTACACCAACAAAGCATGCCAGTAGCAATACAAAAAGATTGTAGTTTTTCATTGTTCCAATTGGTTGATGGTATAAATAATCTCGGATAAATCTGTTGAAGATGAGGTTACAACAGTAAATGTTCCTGTTGCATGGTCAAAACTGCATTCTAAAACTTCATTTTTATCTTTAAAAAGCTGCAGAATATTATTGATTTCAACCGTTAAGTTATTCTTGGAAACATAAGCATCATCTGCAGAGTTAGCCGAAATCTCATTTTTTGAATAGACAAATGTGTAAACAGTTACATTTTCTGCTACTTGATTTTTTGCCGAGCATACAATTAATTCATCTTGAATATTGATGTTTTGAGCCGAATATGAATTAACAAAAAATAATAATAGAAGTAGTAAAGATGATTTTGATTGCATAGGTTTCAAAATTTTATCAAAGACGTCGAAAGTTACAAAAAGTTGCCAAACTGTTGGTTATAATAGGTGGTTAAAAACCAAATGAAATCCATTAACCTGAATAAAAGATTTATATTAGCGTTTTAAATAGTATTGAAATGAAGTTATATTTTATTTTGGTTTTTGTTTCCTTAGTAAATATTGGATGGTCTCAAAAGAAAATTATTGAAAGAAAAGAGGTACGTATAATTGAAAAAAAGGTAAATACCGAAAACAACAACGATTCTGTTCAATATCAATCTATTTCTGACCCGATAAGTTTGGAGTTGGAAGTAAATGAACTGTTAAATGGAGAAAATGTTGACATCAGAATAACTGAAATCAATGGAGAAAAAGAAATATTTATCAGTTCAATAAAAAATGGTGTAAGTTCCAAAGGCGCATACATTGGGGAAGCGGCTGTGGAGGTTCAAAAGATTATCGACAGCAGGGCCGTTCCTTATAATCAAACACCCAAGCTTGATGCCCCAAATCAAAAAATCAAAATAAAACAAAAATTTAAATCAAATAAATAAAGGGATGAATCCAAATATTTATTTAATGGTTGCCTCACTTTTTCTGTTGTCTTGTTCAAATTCCAAAACACCCTTCTGCTCTTGCATAGAGGCGGGAAATCAGTTAAATGATGCTATGACCAAAGTTTATACTAAGGATGTTACTTTATCAGAAAAAAAGAACATTGAAAAATTGAAGAAAGAACAGGAGCAACTTTGTTCAGAATTCCAATTTATGGACGGTGCGCAAATGCTTGAGCTTCAAAAAAAATGTGAAAACGAATAACTTCCTTAAATGAAATCTATAATTATATTACTCTCACTGGGGATAATATTTCAGAGTGAAGTTGAAACAGGAACTGCATCATATTACGGTCAACATTGGACAGGTAGAAAGACAGCATCGGGACAGACTTTTTACGCGGACAGTTTAACAGCGGCGCATAAAACCCTTCCATTTGGAACATTAGTCAAGGTTACAAATACTAAGAATGACTCTACAAGAGTTTTAAAAATAAATGACAGGCTTCCTAAATCTTCATCACGGATCATTGATGTAAGCTATGGCTCTGCAAAACAATTGAATTTTATTAGAGATGGTTTAGCAAAAGTTACTGTTGAGGTTCTTTCTGATTCAACAAAAACAGGGAATTAGTTATTGAAAACTATCTCTAAGGCTTCACAAAATTTGTTTGCCGCAATATCAAGTGTTTCCATATCGTGAGCTTGTGAAATAAAACCAACTTCATAACCGCTTGGACCTAAATAAACCCCTCTGTTTAAAAGTTCACGATGTATTATTTTGAAAGCAGTCATGTCAGCATTTATCTCATCTGCATTTGCAATTCGTTTTTTACCATTGAAAGAAAGCCAGAAAATAGATCCAATGGTAACCAATTCAAAAGGATAATTTTTTATAGAGGCAAAATCATTTATTTTTTTCACGAAGTGCTGTGTTTTTTCTTCGAGGCTAGAATAAAAATCGGGCGCTGAACAAACCGAAAGTTGTGCAATTCCCGCAGCCATCGCCACTGGGTTTCCGGACAAGGTTCCCGCTTGATAAACAGGACCTTCTGGCGCAATCATAGCCATAATTTCATTCGATGCTCCGTAAGCACCAACCGGCAAGCCACCACCAATAATTTTTCCATAGGAAACAATGTCAGGATAAATTCCATAATATTCGGCTGCACCTCCAAAGCTCACTCGAAAACCAGATATGACCTCATCAAAAAATAAAAGAATACCATTTGCTGTGCACAATTCTCGCAGTGCTAATAAAAATGTTTTTTCTTGCAACAACAACCCATTATTTGCCGGAATCGGTTCAATTACAGCACAAGCAATTTCATTTTTATACTGTTCAATACAGTTTTTCAAAGCTTGAATATCATTTAAAGGCAGAACAAGCGTGTCGTTTGCCAAACTTTCAGTAACACCTGCACTTGATGATGTTCCTAGAGTAGCCAGGCCGCTTCCGGCTTTTACGAGCAAAGCATCTACATGCCCATGATAGCAACCTTCGAATTTGATGACTTTACTTCTTCCAGTGTAACCTCTTGCCAACCTTAAAGCAGACATAACTGCTTCTGTTCCTGAGCTCACAAAACGAAGTTTCTCTATGAAAGGAATGCGCGGTAAAATAAGTTCGGCTAATTCATTTTCCAATCGTGTTGGGGCACCAAACGATGAACCGTTTTGAAGAGCCGCAACGATACTATCGTATACCTTTTGATTATTATGCCCCAAAATTAAGGGTCCCCAACTGCAGCAAAAATCAATAAATTTGTTGTCATCCTCATCCCAAATATAAGCTCCGTCTCCCTTCTTTATAAAGAGAGGGGTTCCTTCAACAGATTTAAATGCCCTAACAGGTGAATTTACACCCCCAGGAAAGTAGGTTTTTGATTTTTCAAAAAGCATTTGAGATGTGGAACGTGAAATCATTTTTTTTGCAATAAGTTAATGCAAAAGTAAACAGAAATTAAGAGCTTTTGTTGGGAATTGAAATCATTTTCTATTTGATTACTGTCCACAATTCAATGTGCGTAATTTTGGGTTTTAAAAGCCTTTGGAATGATTATCTTTGATTCAAATTCGCAACTTAGAATTTAATTAAAATGACATTTGAAAACACACTCGAATTTGCCCTAAAAATGGATCAAAAGGATCCGCTGAAAGAATTCAGAAAACATTTTCATATTCCAAATTTCCACCAGCAAGAGGCGCGTTATTTCACCGGAAATTCTTTGGGTTTACAGCCTATTAAAGCGAAAACATATATAACTGAGGAATTGGATGATTGGGCAAAATTTGGTGTTGAAGGACACTTTCATTCACGTCGACCATGGTTTTCTTATCATGAACAACTTACAGAAAAAGCAGCAAAAATAGTAGGAGCTAAACCCATAGAGGTTGTGGTTACCCATTCATTAACTACGAACCTGCACCTTTTAATGGTATCTTTTTACCGTCCAAGTGGTAAGCGCGTTAAAATATTGTGTGAGGCAAAAGCTTTTCCAAGTGATCAGTATGCCCTTGAATCGCAAGTTAGATTTCATGGTTTGTCTCCTGAAATTGATTTAATTGAAGTAGCTCCGCATCCTGGAGAATATTTAATTCGTGAAGAGGATATTATTTCAAAAATTCATGAATTGGGAGATACACTGGCATTGGTCATGATTGGTGGTGTGAATTATTACACAGGACAGCTCTTTGATATGAAGTCAATTACTAATGCTGCTCATAATGTTGGCGCAATAGCAGGTTTTGATTTGGCGCATGCGGCGGGAA
>CANJNE010000146.1 GCA_947475275.1 Flavobacteriales bacterium
TACTGAAGGAAAAAAATATCCAATGGCAATACCCACTCCCATAGCCAAGAATATCCAAAGCGTTAAAAACCGATCAATAAAACCTAAACGTTTTCTGTTCGCCACAGGCGCACAATCTGTTAAACTCATATTTATTGGATTAGCGAAAAAACATACAAAAGTTCTCGTGCTATCTGTTCAGATCGCTGCAAATAACCTTTCCATTCTTCAAAGGTTCCATCAAATTGTTTTGGATCATCATAGGTCAATGATATTCTCGTTGCTGCTCCTGGAACAAAAGGACAGTTTTCAGCTGCTTCTTCACAAGTCATTACAGCAATAAAGGAGGACTGAGGATTTGAATCAGCATCAAATGTTTTGGAAAATGTGGTGTTCGATAAGGATTCACCATAAGCAATAACATATTCTGGATTTTCATCAATTCCAGATGATTGGATTTGCAAACCATTAACCACCAAACATTTTATTGTATTTGGATGAATAGCCGTTGCAACAGTACCTCCAGAAAAGGTTTTTAAGTTGGATAATCCGAAATATTGGGCAGCAATAGCTCCCCAGATTTCACCTAAAACGCTTCTTCTAGAATTGTGGGTGCAAACGAACACCAAATCTATCGATTCATTGGCATTTTTTTTAATCTGAATGGCTTCTGATAATTTTGAAAGCGAATCTTTTCTTTGTTCGGATATCGCGTCAAAATGTTGAATGTGACTTTGACAGCGCTGTTTAATGTGTGGATATAGCATATTTAAATTTTTAACAACAATTACTATTAGGCCCGCAACATGAACTGTTACTTTGATTAATTTCGGATAGATTAATTTTTGATTTATTTGTAGGGATTCCACATGTATCTTCAGCAAGGCAAGCGGTTTGTGTAGGAATTAATTGAAAAATGCCAGCCTTTTCTGATAATTCAAATTTCTGAATGGTTGAGCCCTGGTATTCAATTTCGATTTCAGCATCAGGAAGTCCGAGTGTTTTTTCACCCACAGCAATAATCGATTTCAACTTTTCAGGTGAAAGTCTGTGATCAAGGTCATTGGCCACCCACAATTGGAAGTTTATTCGACTCTCCATTCGTTCTTTTCCGCCGCAATCAACGAAGTGACGTTGCATACGACCAATTTCTGTAATGTGAAAATGTTCTGGGACTATGGATGAATCAGGAAGTTGAAACTGTATGTTATTCAATGATTCAAGATGGGTTTTAAATTCTGATAATTTCATAATAATTGGATTAACAACATTTGTTTTCTTCATTAGTCAAATCAAGTGACCACAAATTCAATTTGTTTTCAATGTGCTTCAATAAATCTAAATTCAAACAGTAACATACGGAAGTTCCTTCAATGGTTCCTTTGATAATTCCTGCAGTTTTAAGCTCTCGTAAATGCTGTGAAATAGTAGCTTGAGCCAATGGCAATTCATTAACGATGTCCCCACAAACACATTCTTTTTGCTTCACCAAGTATTCAACAATTGCCATTCTTGCAGGATGACCCAATGCTTTGAATACAATCGCCATATCATTTATCTCATCAGAGAAACCAAAAGTTTTAGTTACGCCCATTTCAATTTATATATTGCAATATTACGATTAATAATTTGGGAATTCATTGCTAACCATAAATTTTCATTATTTTACTTTTGCTTGGTTAAACTCTTATCCGCAACGAACTTCATTCCCAAAGTAACGATGTGCGCATAAAGACCCGTATTGCGCTGATAATAAGCATAATTCAAATACAGGTTTTTCAATCCGATTTTCCAAACATGGTATTTTAAAAAAGGATCACTGAACTTGATTCCTGCACCAAATTGATTGGCAAGATATCCTGATAAATCGTAATCGGAAGTGTAATAGGTATCCGTTGAAAGGTGCTCATCGAAAGGTGCAAAATAAGTTGACGCCGTTTGTTGATAAAATCTGTAAGAAGGATAAATTGTCCAGTGTTCCCCGAGTTTTACTGGCACTTCCAAATTTACAGTATGTGCCGATATTCCCCAATCGTCATAATAATAGCGATAGTATGACCTTAAAACAAAATGCTCATTTATATACAAATTGTATTTCAGTCCAATTGGCAATTTAATGCGTTGTTGTGGCAATCTTTCAATGTCGTCTGCCAACTGAAATACACCACCATTGGTGTTGTTGCGATAATTCGAAATTTGAGAAGCATCACCGATAAAATAATTATCTACATCACCAAAATAAACCCTTTGCATTGGATTTGCCAACCAACCCGATTGCAGCACAAAATCACCAAATAAGGCGATTTGTGAACGTTGGGTTAAGATTTGAGTAAAGTTCAACGATAAAGTATAGGAGCGGCGCTTATCATCCGATGGTAAATAGGTATTTGCTGCTTTCCATACAACAGAACCATTTTTATCTATTTGCAATCCATTTTGGTCGTAAATTGGAACATCCTTGAATAACGCTGCATTCAAATTTCCGGAATTATTGACATAAGTTCTAAGCTCCATTGGTGTCTGTGAATTCCAACGATCCAGATAAACAGAACCAGTAATTCCTAATTCTGTGTTCTTTTTGTTGAACTGACGGGCATATCCTCCGCCAAAACCGAAAGATTTGTAGTCGTACTCATTGGCAATGTTCACATTCGCTGAATAGACATTGTTTCTGTCATCAGAAGAATGCGAATATCCCAAAGTTCCATTTATCCATTGGTCACTTCTCGATGCACCCGATGAAGCAACCCAAGGCGTACCGCGCATTTTATCTTTTATATTCGTAAATGGGTTCACGTTACTTGAAGAGGCCGAAGTATAAGCTGAAATGGTTCCATCAATGGTAAATACGTCATCCGCATTCAGAGGAATGGAAACGGTTAAATTCGTTGCGTAATCTTGTAAATCTTCGGTTCCAATTCCTCCGGTAACTGCTGCATTTGAACCATCCTGGGTATAGAAACTCGTTAGTAGGTCTATTTCAGCATGTTCAAGGACACGCTTCTTATAGATTAAAACAGAATCTTTTGGAGATGAAGTCTGCGCATTTGGAAAAAACCAAGCGAAAACAAACAATATGATCAATACAATCTTCATTTTTTAATTGCAACCGCAGCCTCCTCCTGCTTTTCCTCCGTTGGCGCCAGATGCACCTTCTCGATATACTTGAAAACTGGTTTCAAATTTCTTTGATTTGCTATCTGAAAACTCCATATCCGGATCGTAAAGCATCACTTTTTGATACTCTTTCACAGCAACGCATGATGTGAGGGTTCCGAGCAGAATTATCAAAAGAAAGCGCTTACTTTTCATAATCTGCAATATTAATATTTTTTGAAGAAAGTAATTCACCCTTATCGGTAACAACAATACAAGAAACACCTTGTAATTGATTAATTCGATCAATTCCCACCTCTGCTCCCAAAACAAAAACGGTTGTAGCTAAAGCGTCTGACATTTCCGCGGTAGGGGCAAAAATGGTAACGCTTGTAATACCTTTGGTAGGATAGCCTGTTCTGGGATCAATAATATGTGCATAACGAACGCCATTAAATTCAACAAATTTCTCGTAATCACCAGAGGTTGCAACAGCCCAATTGTCCAAAGGTAAAATGCCATAAGCTTTATCCTTATCAAAAGGATTGGTAATGGCAACTGTCCAACTATCACCATTGGGTTGTTTACCCCATGTGTTGAGGTCTCCAGAAGCATTGATAATTCCTGCGCTTACACCTTTTTGTTGCAAAAGTGCTTTGGCTTTATCTGCCGCGTAGCCTTTTCCAATGGCACCAAAACCAATTCGCATTCCTTTGCATGATAGAAAAACAGAGGTGTCTGAAGGATTTAATATGATTTTATCGTAACCGATTAAAGATAATTTTTCTTGAATTCGTGCAGAATCAGGCAGGGATTTCATCGAACCATCAAATTTCCAAATGCCATCAAGACCAGCAAAAGTGATATCAAAAGCTCCATCACTTAGTTTGGAATATACTATTGAACGGTGTATCAAATCAAACAGTTCTTTAACCACTTTTACCGGACGAATCCCTGCTTGTTTTATGATTGCTGACGTTTGGGTAGAAGTATCCCATTCTGAAATCAATTTTTCTATTCTTGAGATTTCGGAGATGGCATCTTGAATGTATCCATTTCCTTGTATGGAATCTTCAGCAACAACGGTGATATCGAACCGACTTCCCATTAACTTTAGGGTGCGGTGGTAAACATGCTGACCAAAACAGCTCGTTGATAAACAGAGAAAAATTACAACTCCAAGAAATCGCAAAACTTAGTTTTTAAAAGTTCGCAGTCTTTCGATGTAAACATCTGGTCCGTCATCCATAAAGCCATGTGAATCCAAGATGCTACCGTTAGGATCGAAAATTACCACATAAGGAAAATAACCAGCCATGTTGTATTTTTCAGCCAACATATCGTTCTTTTCTTGTTGTTCTTTGGAGGGTTTATTTTCCTTTTTTCTTGGAAAGTCGCATTTTACCATGATGAGACTATCTGTAGCATATTGAATGAATGTATCTGTATGCCAAAGATCTCTGTCCATTCGAATACAAGGCGCACACCAATCTGAACCTTGAAAAACAAGAATAACATTCTTTTGCTCTGCACTAGCTAAAGCTTGCGCGGAATCTAAATCTGTAAGCCAGTTTTGCGAAAAGGCAGAAAACCCAAAAACAGATAAAAACAAGGCGATTAAAGTGATTTTCATTCCCAAAAAATTTTGCAACATAGCGATTGAGCTATAATTATGCCAAGGTAGGTATTAAATGCTACGCAAGTTGTTAACTTTTTCTTAAAAGAATTGGTTGATGGTATTGTTACGTTTAATATTAAAAATTGGTTTTGGTGGAGATGTGGGAATAATTTCTTCAAAAAAAATAATAACCACAAAAAAGGGAGGCTGTTCGCCTCCCTTTTTTTTCAGACCACCTAAACTAGTTTTTAACGCAAACTATGTTTTACTATTTCTGTTGATGTGTTACCAGAGGTAACTTGTATATAGTACATTCCTGGTGCAACATTTAGATTATCCATGTGGAAAATCGTGTTGCCTTTTTGGATGCTTACATCCTGAGTGTGTACCACAGTGCCTTTAGCA
>CANJNE010000147.1 GCA_947475275.1 Flavobacteriales bacterium
TCTAGGGCATTAATACCAAGACCTGAAACAGAAGAGCTTGTTCAATGGGTTGAAGAAACATTAGAACCCGGAAGTCATAATATTTTAGATATTTGTTCAGGCTCAGGATGCATTGCACTTGCATTAAAATCAGTTTTTAATGATTCGTATGTTCTCGGTGTTGATGTTTCTGATGTTGCTCTAAATTTGGCTAATGAAAATGCCATTACGAATAATTTAAAGGTGGATTTTCAATATTGCGATGTGTTAAATGAAAGTATGGCGAGATTTGCAAATTTCAATGTTTGGATATCTAATCCGCCATATATTCCGGTGAAAGATAAACCACAAATGAATGCTAATGTTCTTAATTTTGAACCACATATAGCTTTGTTTGTTGAGGATGAAGATGCATTACTTTTTTATAAAAAAATAGGTGAAAATGCCATAGCGTATTTGCCCTCAGAAGGATTCTTGTTTTTTGAAATACACGAGGAATATCATGAGGCAGTCTTAAAACTTTTAGAAATTCAAGGTTTTGTTAACATTCAATTGCGGAAAGATTTACAAGGTAAACCAAGAATGGTAAGGGCGCAAAAGCCTAAATTCACATCATGAATAAAAATGAAATTAAGGAAGAAATAGATCGATTAATTCGTGAAATAGAATTCCATAATCATTTATATTATATTGAAAGTAAGCCTCAAATATCTGATTACGAGTTTGATGTGATGTTAAGTCGATTGCAAGAACTTGAAAATGATAATCCCGAATTTGCATATTCATACAGTCCGACTAAGAGAATAGGTGGAGATATTACAAAGAAGTTTGAAACGGTATTGCATAGATTTCCCATGTTATCCCTGTCTAATACATACGCTGAAGAAGAAATAGTTGATTGGGAAAATAGAATTAAAAAGCTTACCCAAGGAGAGATAGATTATGTATGTGAGTTGAAATATGATGGTGTTGCAATTGGAATTAGATACGAAAATGGCAGACT
Organism: Flavobacteriales bacterium; assembly: GCA_947475275.1. Classification (GTDB taxonomy): domain Bacteria; phylum Bacteroidota; class Bacteroidia; order Flavobacteriales_D; family Crocinitomicaceae; genus M0103. Next base: position 983 of record CANJNE010000147.1, read on the forward strand.
CATCAAAGCTGTAACTAGAGGAGATGGTGTTCAAGGTGAAGATGTTACAAATAATGTTAAAACGATTCGAACAATTCCCTTACAATTAAAGGGTGATTTTCCGTCAGATTTTGAAATTCGCGGCGAAATCTACATGCCAATTGAGGTGTTTAAAAATTTGAATAAAGAAAGGGAAGATTCTGGTGAACAGCTTTTTGCCAATCCAAGAAATACGGCCTCCGGAACATTGAAAATGCAAGATTCTTCCGCTGTTTCTGCACGTTCCTTAGATTCCTACTTATATGGAGTGTACGGTGATAATTTATTTTTTGAAAATCACTTTTCTGCGGTACAAAATGCTGGAAGTTGGGGATTTAAGATTCCTTCTTCTGACAAAAGATTTATCGAAAAGACAAATACCATTAAAGGAATAATGGAGTTTATTCATTATTGGGATAAAGAACGTTACAATTTACCTTTTGAGATTGATGGTGTGGTAATTAAAGTTAATGATTATCAAATTCAGAACGAGCTTGGATTTACCGCGAAATCACCTAGATGGGCAATTGCATATAAATTTAAAGCCGAAAGAGTTGAGACTATTTTAGAAAGTGTAACTTATCAGGTTGGTAGAACCGGCGCAATTACTCCTGTTGCCAACTTGAAACCGGTTTCTTTAGGTGGTACAATTGTAAAAAGAGCATCACTTCACAATCAAGATCAAATAGAAAAGTTGAATTTATTTCTTGGAGATACTGTATTTATTGAAAAAGGCGGAGAGATAATTCCAAAAGTTGTTGGTGTAAATACCTTAAATAGGTCTGCATCATTAACTCCTGTTATGTTTGTAGGAACGTGTCCGGATTGTAAATCTCAGTTGGAACGAAAACAAGGTGAAGCTCAACATTATTGTCCGAATGATGAAAAATGTCCACCCCAAATTAAGGGTAAATTAGAACATTTTATCAGTCGGAAGGCAATGAATATTGAAGGTTTAGGTAGCGAAACGATTGAATTGTTGTTCGAAAAAGGGTTGATTCATACTTTTAGTGATTTATACGATTTGACATTCGACCAAATAGTCAATTTGGATGGTATGGCTGAAAAATCGGCGAATAATTTATTGCAAGGATTAGGAGCCTCTAAAAATGTTCCTTTTTCAAGGGTTCTTTTTGCTCTTGGCATCAGGCATGTTGGCGAAACAGTTGCAAAAAAACTCGTAAACCATTTCCAAAATATTAATGCATTGTCTGAAGCTTCAAGAGAGGAACTCATTCAAGTCGAAGAAATAGGTGAAAAAATAGCTGATTCAATTCTTTCTTATTTTTCTAATGCCAATCATTTAAAAGAATTAGATAAATTGATTTTAATTGGTTTGCAATTTGAAAATGAAAGAAAAATCATTAAGAGTAATAAACTTGAAGGTCAATCGTTTGTGGTTTCTGGAGTTTTTGAATCATTTTCACGTGATGAATTGAAGTTGCTCATTGAAGATAATGGGGGTAAAAATGTTAGTTCGATTTCATCCAAAACAAATTATTTGATTGCCGGTGAAAATATGGGTCCGTCGAAGTTGAAAAAAGCGGAAGATTTAAAAATAACCATAATCAATGAGGATGATTTTAAGCAAATGGTGTCGTAAATATTATGTTAATTGACTGTTTAGTCAATTTGTTAAATTATATATAAAATGGAAAATATTTTCAAAGGATCAGGTGTTGCTTTGGTAACGCCATTTAAGAATGACGAAACTATTGATTTTGATGCATTAAGTAACCTGGTTCGTATGCAAATTGAAGGTGGTACAGATTTTTTAGTTGTTCAAGGTACAACAGGTGAATCACCAACTTTAACAGCCGAGGAAAAGCTTCAAGTCCTCAATCATGTAGTAGAAGAAAACAATGGAAAATTACCAATTGTATATGGCGTAGGAGGTAATAATACTCGATATGTTGGTGCTTCGCTTCAACAACTACCAAAAGGTGTAAATGGAATTTTATCGGTGTCACCATACTACAATAAACCTATTCAAAAAGGAATTATTGAACATTATAAATTTGTTGCTTCATGCACCAATTTACCCATTATCTTATATAATGTTCCTGGTCGAACTGGTTCGAACATGACTTCCGAAACTACTCTTGAACTTTCAAAAATAAAAAACATTGTTGCCATGAAAGAAGCTTCCGGAAATATGGAGCAAATAATGGAAATAATACGATTAAGAGATAGAGAATTTGGTGTCTTATCTGGGGATGATGCATTGACTATGCCTTTAATCGCGGCAGGTGCTGATGGGGTTATTTCTGTTGTCGCCAATGCTTTTCCAAGTTTGTTTTCAAAAATGGTCAAATCTGCTTTAAATGGTGATTACGAAACTTCTAGAAAATACCATTATGAGTTATTGCCAATTACCAAAATGTTTTTTGAAGAAGGCAATCCAGGTGGGGTTAAAATAGCTTTAGAAACCCAAAATATAATGAATACCAAGATGCGATTACCTTTGTTTGAAGTATCCGATCAATTAAAAGAACGTATTCAAATGGAAACAAAAAGATTAATACAAATTAATTAAAGTGATGAATTAATACTAAAATGGTCGATTTCAATCAAATATCAAATGAAATAAGTGTTGCAAAAAACATTGTTATAACCGCTCACAAAGGTCCTGACGGCGATGCAATAGGAAGTGCACTTGCAATGTTTCATTTTCTCGTTCAAATCAATAAAAATGTAATAGTTTGCCTGCCCGATGACGCTCCTCATTATTTAAAGTGTTTAGCAGGTTCAGATCAAATAATTTTATTCGACAAAAACCCGGATTTAGTTACTGAAAAGCTAAATGAAGCAGATCTTGTTTTTTGTTTGGATTATAATGCGCCTGAACGTTTGGGTAAAGAAATGGGAGAGGTCTTATTGAAATCAAATGCAAAAAGAATTTTGATTGATCACCATCCAAATCCAACAGATTTCTGTGATATTGTGTATTCTGAAATATCAAGTTCTTCTACTGCACAACTTGTTTATGAGGTTATTGAGAATACAGGAAATAAAAAATTCTTAAACCATGATCTTGGAGCGGCAATTTATCTGGGTCTGGTAACTGATACAGGTTCTTTTAGATTTCCATCAGTATCTGCAAGGACTCATGAAATTGTCGCCGAACTCATAAAGGGTGGTTTGAAACATTACCTTGTTCATGAACAAGTTTTTGATACGAACACCATTGATAAATTGCGATTACGTGGTTTTGCAATTGCTGACAAATTGGAATTGGTTTCGGATACACCTGTTGGGATAATTTCTTTAAGTAAGAATGATTTAAACAGGTTCAATTATCAAAGTGGAGATACAGATGGTCTAGTGAATACAATTCTATCCATTTCAGGGATTGAGGTTGCTTGTTTATTTATGGAGAAATCTGATGGTGTTAAAATATCATTTCGATCAAAAGGCGATTTTTTCGTGAACGAACTAGCAGCAAATCATTTTTCAGGTGGTGGACATAAATATGCCGCTGGTGGAATTTACATTGGTTCCCTTGAAAATGCTATTACCACTTTTAAAAAATTAATACCAAACTATTTTTTGATATGAGGTTTTATTTTCTCTCTTTTTTATTGCTTGGAGCCTGCAATGATCCTGCAGTGGATCAAAAAAATGTAAATTTTGACAAAGAAGAATCAATTGCATTAAATAAGCAGTTAATAGAGGAGGAAGAATTAAATATTGATATTTTTCTAAATCATAACGCAACTTGGAAAATTACGAAAACAGGAACGGGTTTGCGCTATTATATCTATAAAGAAGGTAAAGGTGAAAAACCAATTCCTGGAATGAAGGTAGGCGTAATAATGAATGTACAATTGTTAGACGATAAGGTTTGTTATGAAACACCAAAGGATATGATTGACGAATTTGTTGTAGACAAAAGTAATGTTGAAAGTGGTATACAAGAGGCTATAAAATTAATGAAGGTAGGCGATAAAGCAAAATTGATTATTCCAGCTCATTTAGCTCATGGAATTACAGGTAACAGTGAAGAAATACCGCCACTTTCGACATTGATTGTTGATATTGAATTAATAAGTGCAGA
>CANJNE010000148.1 GCA_947475275.1 Flavobacteriales bacterium
ACGAAGAACTTAACTTTTCAATTCCTCATCATCTCATCCTTTACCCTACTTCTTTTCAGCTGTGATAAATATCACACAAAAAGACTTTCTGGCACATACGTGTGTAGCGTTGATTACCATTATTGGGACATGACACCCGTAATAATTGATACAATGTATAACGAAGATCTTGAAATAGCGCAGGATGGAAAGTATGTTTTAGTACTCGGAACAAAAATTCATATCGATTCTCTTTGGAAAGAAAAACAATATATGGAGGGAGACATACATGGCTTTTTACAAGTCTTATTTAAAAATGACAGCGTATACATTACCAAATCAAGCGGAGGAATGGGTGGTAATGGCACTATAATTTACGAAGGAATTAAAAAATAAAAATCTAGTATTTGAAGATTAAAATAACCTTTGCTGCACATGGCTAGACGGATATTAAGTTTACTATATTTCGCTGCAATCTTTAATGGTTTTGGTCAAGAAATAAATGCAGGAATAAATATTGGCTTTATTCCAAATCAAAATACCTTTTATCCTTCTTGTGGATTGAATCTTGAATTTAAGCCCAAAAACTCAATTTTTTCAATCAATACTGATCCTTTTATACTTTTGAATAACAAAAAATTAGTTTTTTCTGAACCCGTTTATTTTAAATTCATTTTCGGAAACAAACTTCGAATTTGCCCAAGCATTGGAGGCTTTTATAGAACTAATAAAAGTTATGGATGGTTATTAGGCTTAAATTTAGAATATGTCTTAAAAAATAGTTTCATTCTCTTTTCAAAAAATGAATGCTACAAAGATTATAGGAAAGATTTTTGGCCCGATCACTTCGGAGGGAGCGCAATTTATATCAATCAATCCTATTCATTACTTTTCAGTTTAGGATTGAAATTGATGATAAAAAATTAGAACCATGAATTCAGAAAAAAACTATATCGAAATCAACCGTGAGTCATGGAACCAAAGAACCGAAGCACATTTAAAATCGGAATTTTACGACTTAGAAGGGTTTATAAACGGAAAGTCTTCCTTAAATCCGATTGAATTGAACCTGCTTGGCGACATTGCCGGAAAAAGCATTTTGCATTTACAATGTCATTTTGGTCAGGATACCATTTCATTAAGTCGACTTGGAGCTGAGGTCACGGGCGTTGATTTCTCGGATAAAGCTATCGAAAGCGCCAAAAAAATCGCAGTTAAAACGGGTTCAAGTGCTAAGTTCATTTGTTGTGATATTTACGATTTACCCGAGCATCTCTATGAAAAATTTGATATTGTTTTTACCAGTTATGGAACAATCGGTTGGTTACCCGACATGGACAAATGGGCAAAAATTGTCTCCAACTATTTAAAACCCAATGGAACATTTGTTTTCGTGGAGTTTCACCCTGTCGTTTGGATGTTCGATAATCATTTTGAAAAAATTGCATACAACTATTTTAAGTCAGATGCGATTATAGAAACACAAAACGGAACCTACGCAGACCAAAACGCGAACATTACAATAACAGATGTAAGCTGGAATCATGGTTTAAGCGAGGTAATAAATCGCTTAATCTCTAATGGACTTGAAATCCTTCATTTTGAGGAATTTGATTATTCTCCTTTTAATTGTTTCCATAATATGATTGCCATTGCACCCAACAAATATCAAATTCAAGATTTGGGAAATAAAATCCCCATGGTATATGTTTTAAAAGCAAAACGAAAAGAATAGCTTGGAGACATCGGTATTTGCAGCATAAAATTTAACTGCAAAAAACCTATATTTGGTTTATTTTCTATCCAACATTAGTTTCATCTATGTCAAAAAAAACAAATCAACTTTTACTCATAATTGGAATTGCGAGTTTTGCACTTCCTTTTTTGATTGCTACTTTTTTTTCTGGAACGGCATACCATGGTAGCGATTTTATTGATAAAGTATTAGTTGATGGAGCAAATCATTTGTTGAGGACATTAATTTTCTTTATTCTATTAGAGACTTTTTCACTTTTGTGGAAAAAATACATTTCGAAAAAGAAGCTCCATCCCATTCAATCTCAAGAATTTTGGGATGATGCCATTGAATCACTATTTGTTTATTGGTTGTGTATCACACTACTTTTTCTTCCCGGTTATCCGATATGGTATTTATTTAAATAATTTATCTATATAATTCAGGGATTTATCAGAACTTTCAAAAATGAAATATTTTAAAACGCTACTTATTTCCTTTACAATCTTCAGTTGTCTCGGACAAACTGCTCAAAATCAACTTGAACTAACTGAAACAAGTGGCTTCCAACTGGGCATTCATTTTTCCCCTGACGTTTGCTACCGAACACTTCAAAACTTCGACGGGAGTGCAATGAGCGAGGTAATCCTTCAACAACGCAATGAAAATGAAACCTTAAAATTGGGATATACATTTGGTATAAATACATTATTTAATCTGAATAAACATGTCGCTTTGGAGACTGGAATCAATTATTCAAACAAAGGTTATCAAACAAATATGCAGGTGTTGTATTATTTCCAATATGATCCTGCTTTTCCTCAAAAGATGAAGTCTATTTACAATTACCATTATATTGACATTCCTATGAAAGCGAATTTTATCCTCGGTAAGAAAAAACTGCGTTTCATTTCGAGTATCGGATTAACAACCAACGTTTTTATTAAAGAAACCTCAACTAGCGTTTTAGTATATTCCGACAAAACTGAAAGAAATTCAAGTGCTACAAATTTCAACTATAACCGATTCAACCTTTCTCCTTCAATTGGATTGGGCATCGACTACCAGCTCAACGATAAAATGAATCTTCGAATCGAACCTAGTTTCGGATACGGAATACTTAAAATCATTGACGCACCCATAACTGGTTATTTATATAGTGGAGGAATCAATATGAGTTGTTTTTTCAGAATGTAATAAAATGAAGATAAAACGTTTCGTTAAACCAATATTTAATCTGAAATACCTGATTTCCATTTTGATTGGGCTTGTAGGAAGTATATCTTTTTCGCAATATGATTTGGGGACATCCTACATTGACCAAACTGAAATCGAACTATCAGATGCTATCGACACCAATCAGTATGGGGTTTGGGAAACAGGTGACTATAAAATATTGGTTAATACCAAACCAATAATTACCTATTGCGAAGACGGATACAACGCGTTAATTCAATCACAAAAACAATACCTGAACGACACCAATGAATTCAATCGCTATCAAAAATACATTGATCAATTGTCAAGGGCCCAAAAAGAGCTTAAAACTATGACAAATGGATTGGATTTAAAAAAATTAGTCTTGTATATTGGCCCAGAGAATGAAGAGAATAACAAAGGTAATTCCTACGAAATAGAATCTTTAGTTAAGAACGCATTAGAAAAAGGAGAGGCAATGGTTTACTACAAAGGTTCTCGTATTTTCAAGCTTCAAAAAAAAACAAATGGAGACTACGTGATGTCTGTGGTAAAAATTTATTTTGATGACGAAACAAATCCTGCGTTTAGTTATTACGGATATATCAGATGGTGAGTTGATATAAAATCAATGAGTTTTTGAATAGGATAACGCATTTGATTTTTGAATTAATTCATCATTTTTTAAACAAAAAAAATTAATTTCAACTCGCAAACAATTGAAAATTAAACTACTGAAACTATGGAAAAAACAGAAAGCGTAATGTATTTAAAGTCCTCAATGATGGGCTTGCCAGGAAAACTAAGCCTGAGTAATGGTATTTTAGAACTTGAAGCGCACAAACAGGGTGTTGGTGGATTTGGAATCTTAGGTGCACTTTTAAAAAGAAAAGTTGAAGCTCCAAATCATGGTTTTAAGTGGGAAGTTGCTGACATTGCGGAAATCACACAGGGTAAACATGGCGTTCAAAAAAATGTATTGGAAGTTAAGAACGCTCAAGGAGAGCAATTTAGAATTCTTGTTAAGAATTTCGAAGAATGGAAAACAATGATTGAAGACAATAAAAAATAAATTCAGATTTGATTCAAATAATTTAATGCCTGATAATTATATAGTTGATAAAATTTTCGAGAACATTGAGGTTCTGCCGAAGGGAGAATACGAAAATTGCAATTTCCAAAATTGTGATTTTTCAAATGCCAATTTTTCAGATTTCAAATTTATCGATTGTTCTTTTGAAGCCTGTAATCTCAGTCTCTTGAAATTAAACAATACGGCATTCAGTGAAGTGAATTTTAGCGACTGTAAGATGCTAGGCCTTCATTTCGAAGCTTGCAATACCTTTGGACTTTCCTTTACATTTGAAAATTGTCAACTCAACCATTCATCTTTTTATCAGACTAAAATCAAAAATACAACTTTCAGAAATTCGCAATTAGAAGAAGTCGATTTCACTGAAGCCGATTTATCTCAATCTGTATTCGAACAATGCTATTTAACAAATGCCATTTTTGACCAAACCATACTTGAAAAATGTGATTTCCGTTCGGCTAACAATTATATCATTAATCCAGAAATCAATCGGATTAAAAAGGCAAAATTTTCTGCATCAGGACTTATTGGTCTTCTTAATAAATATGATATCGTAATAGAAAATTAACTGATCTAAACATACTTTCCTGTGTGGAAATGAAATACTTTTGGCATCTAGAAAGCAAATGAAAAATCTAATATTATCCTTTATTTTCTTGGTTAATTTGATTTCAATAAAAAGCCAAAAGGAGATTACTGGTTGTTACGGTTCCAACTTCGCTATCATTGGTTGGTTCGGCGCGAAAATCACATTTAATGAGGATCAAAGTTTTGACTATTTATTCGCCGGGGATCTGTATTACGATAAAATCAAAGGAACCTATAATGTTAATGGAAAAGATATTCTGCTCCATTTCGAAGAACACATAGATACACTTGAAATCCCATACACAGATTCTTTAGGAAACGAAGAAATTGTTAAATTGATTTTACCCAAGAATAATGCAAGTGGTTTTAGACCATCTTTATTGCGCATGAAAAACGAAAAACTCATCCTATTTGATCTGGATGGCAAACGAATTCGATGGAAAATG
>CANJNE010000149.1 GCA_947475275.1 Flavobacteriales bacterium
CCAAGTTTTTTTGAAAATCTCAACTTGCAGAAAAAATATGATTTGATATTTGTTGGCAATTTGAGTTACGCTCCGAATATAGAAGCAGTGCAATTTATAATGAATGATATTCTAAAAACAAATCCAAATTGGACATGTTTAATCTCAGGTGCAAATCCAAGTAAAAGTTTAATCGAAAAGTGTTCAATAAATAAAAATGTGACTATCCATGGATGGGTTGATGATATAAGAACAAGTTATCAAAAAGGAAAAATTTTTATTGCTCCAATGATGATTGGTACCGGAATGCAAAACAAATTGCTTGAAGCTATGGCATCTGGTCTTCCTTGTGTAACAACAACCATGACCAATAACGCAATAAAAGCTCAAGATAAAAAAGAAATTTTAGTTGCAGACAAACCGGATGAATTCATTCAAATTATTGATAAATTTCTTAAAGAAAATGATAATCTGAACCAAGTAGGATTGGCCGGTAAAAATTACGTTCAAAATAATTATTCTTGGAACCAAGTGACGATTCCTCTAATTCAATTAATTGAAGGAAATCAAACCATTCCATCAAATTAATGTTAACCATAATAGAAAACAATCAATTTAGATTAATTTTGAAATTATAAAAGAAAATAATGGCATTTCAACTCAATAGTATAGAAGAAGCGATAGAAGAAATTAAAAACGGAAGGGTAATTATTGTGGTTGATGACGAAGACCGAGAAAATGAAGGAGACTTTCTAACGGCCGCAAGAAACGTTACCCCCGAAATAGTCAATTTTATGGCAACGCATGGCAGAGGTTTAATATGTGCTCCATTGGTTGAAGATAGATGCGAGGCTTTAAATTTGGACCTTATGGTTCAAAGCAATTCAGCAACTTATGAAACACCATTTACAGTTTCTGTTGATTTAATTGGTTACGGTTGTACAACTGGAATTTCTGCAAGCGATCGTTCAAAAACAATTCAAGCATTAATCGATCCCAATACCAAACCGGAAGAATTAGGAAAACCAGGTCATATATTTCCGTTAAAAGCTAAAAAAGGAGGTGTTTTGAGACGTGCAGGCCATACTGAGGCGGCAACCGACCTAGCTCGATTGGCAGGATTTGAGCCAGCTGGAGTAATAGTTGAAATTCTCAATGAGGATGGATCCATGGCACGACTTCCGCAATTATTTGAAATAGCTAAAAAATTCAATCTTAAAATTATTTCCATCGAGGATTTAATTGAATATAGAATTAAGAATGAGTCACTTATCGAACCTATTGTTGATGTAAAAATGCCAACAAGTTATGGGGATTTTCAGCTTCATGCTTTCAAAGAAATCAACACCGGACAAGAACACTTAGCACTCGTAAAAGGTAGTTGGGATAAAAATGAATCCGTTCTAGTACGTGTCCATTCATCCTGCCTTACTGGAGATATTTTTGGATCTTGTCGCTGTGATTGCGGCCCTCAACTCCACAAGGCAATGGAAATGATAGAAGCCGAAGGAAAAGGTGCAATCATATACATGAATCAAGAAGGAAGGGGAATTGGCTTAATGAATAAATTAAAAGCCTACAAACTTCAGGAGGAAGGTTTAGACACATTGGAAGCAAATATCAAATTAGGTTTTAAAGGAGATGAAAGGGATTATGGAATTGGGGCTCAAATCATTCGACATTTGGGAATATCCAAAATGAAACTTATGTCAAATAATCCTACGAAAAGAACAGGTTTAATTGGATATGGACTTGAAATCATAGAAAATATTCCACTCGAAATAAATAGTAATGAACACAATGAACTCTATTTGCGCACCAAACGCGACAAAATGGGTCATCAATTGCAGTTAAAAAAATGATTCTTCAGACTAAAGATATTCACAAATCTTATGATGGATTACATGTTCTAAAAGGCATTGACTTGGCCATTAAGGAAGGAGAAGTGGTTTCAATTGTTGGATCTTCTGGCGCTGGTAAAACAACTTTATTGCAAATAATAGGAACACTTGACAATCCAGACAAAGGAATTCTAGAAATTGCCGGAGAACGTCCATTTGAAATGAGTCCTAAGAAAATTGCAGAATTCAGAAATAAAAATATTGGGTTTATCTTTCAATTTCATCAATTACTTCCAGAATTTACAGCTATTGAAAACATCATTTTGCCCGCAATGATTCACAAAACCCCAATGGATCAAGCAATGAAAGAGGCAGAAGGACTTTTAAAGCTTGTAGGCTTGAATAACCGATCTTCACACAAACCAAACGAGCTTTCGGGAGGTGAGCAACAAAGAGTAGCTGTTTGCCGTGCGCTTATCAATAAACCCAAAGTGATATTTGCAGATGAACCTTCAGGAAACTTAGACTCCAAAAATTCTGAGGAACTGCACAATTTATTTTTTAAGCTGAGGGAAGAATTCAATCAAACTTTTGTAATTGTCACCCATAACGAAATATTGGCTGATATGGCTGATAGAAAACTTGTAATGCAGGATGGAATTTTCCTGAATGCTTAATTAAGCTTAATCGTACATCCAACTTTTATCCATCTTCCCGGCATTTGAACAAATCCAGACTCAACATATTCCTGATCTGTAATGTTTGTCCATTCCGCAAAAATATTCAATTTAGGGATTCCATGATAAATCATTTTGCCATCCATCAACCAATATTTAACATCGGTATATCTCTCAATATATCTTGATTTAAGTGTTACTTGAACCATGTTGAAAAAATCCAATGTCAGACCAGCAATAAATTGATGTCTATAGGCATTTAAAATATATCGGGAATCGTTTTGCAGATCCTTTTCAAAATTGGCATCAATAAAATTATAGCTTAATCCAACATTTTGAATTTCCATGAAATTGAATAATGACTTATAAATACCATATCCCAAGGATAATTCTAGACCATTAAACTTTACGTTTCCTACATTTTCAGGTGTCCATTTATTAGGATTCGGAACAATACTGCTGGTATCACGAATGTAATCAATCAAATTTTGCGAATAGCGATTAAAATAACACGCCTCGAACCGCAAACCATATTTATTAAAAATATATCCAAATTCAGCATTCGAAGCTTGTTCAGGAATTAGATTTGAATTGCTTGATGTTGCAGGATCTTGATAGTACCACTCAGTGTATGACGGAACGCGGTAACCTAAACTGTAATTCCCATAGATTCTGTTCGATGGCGATATTTGATACCCTAAATCAATTCCCGGGTACATCTTCCATTCATAAGTTGAATAATAGGAAGCATGAACCCCTAATTGTGCATCCAATCCTTTAATAATTGTAACTGCATGTTCCGCAAAAATTCCGTAGAATGTTCTTTCTCGTTGACCTAAATTGGTGCTTTCAAGTCGTTCTTGCCTCATCTCCGCTCCTAAACCTGTAATACCTAACTTAGATCTGAAAGTGCCGTTAAATTCAAATCCTAAAGTTCTGGATTGATGAATATTGGTATAAAAGGAAGGATCAAAACGCTTCAATCTAAATTCATCATCATTTTGACGAAAATATGCTCTGGTCTGAAAATAAAGATTGTTTTTTGAATAGGTTAAAGCCAATGATGAAAGTAATGTTTTTGTTTGTTCCCATTGATCAGGAAATTTATTTGAGTAAAAACCATTAGCTCCAAAATCTCTTCCCGTAAATCCAATCATACCCCTTAAGTTTAAGGAATTTGATATTCTTAATGCTGATTCATAATTAATGTTCGATACTTGATAATCTGAATTGTATTGGTAACCTTCCGAAACATCGAATGAACCAGAAATATTTTGATAATACATACTTGAAACCGGTTGGGTCAGAAAAAATTGTCCGCCAAATGTGCTAAAATCAGCACCGTAAGCACTTACACTTGCTTGTTGTTCTGAGCCTAATCGGGTGATTATATTAATAGCGCCTGCGATACCGTTTAAACCAAAACTGCGCGTTGCGCTTCCTTTGATTATCTCAATGCGTTCTATTGCTTCTAAAGGAACAGGAATATTCATCATGTGATGACCCGTTTGTGGATCCGATAATTTAACACCATTCAATAATATCAGCGTTTGTTCAAAACCACCACCACGAATCCCAATGTCTGCTTGCACACCGCCAACACCTCTTTGTCTTACATCAACACCTGCAACATAAGTGAGGATTTCTTGAATACTTCTAGCCGGTGATTTTGCAATTTGCTCTCTAGTAATGACTGAAATATTTTGAACAGGTTTGCTAAAAGGTCGACTTATTCTATTTCCCTGAATGATAATTTCACCCATATAACTGGGCTGTGCCAAAAGTATTGAATGAAAGATTGCTGTAAAGCAATAGAACAAGAAAATCTTTTTCATAAGTGTAATTTTCGCCAAAATTAAACATTAAAAGATTCGTATTTAATTTTAATTATGAATTTTACAAATACACTTCATAAAATGAACTTTAACGAACTTAAATCATTTCTCGACTTCAAAGCTGATCAATATGAATCATTGGATTTTATTGAACACGACCCGATTCAGATACCACATCAATTTAAACAAAAAGAAGACATAGAAATATCGGGATTTTTAATGGCTACAATAGCTTGGGGAAATCGCAAAAGTATCATCGAAAATGGAAAAAAATTGATGCATATAATGGAAAATTCGCCTTTAGATTTTATAAAAAACTATAAGGACGGTGCTTTATTATCTTCCAAGTTCGTTCATAGAACTTTCAATGTGGAAGATTTGGATTTCTTCGCCAGAAGTTTAAAAAACGCTTACAATAATGGTGGACTTGAAAATTATTTCTCCGAGCATCCTGATATTGAAGGTGTAAAAGGGAGATTGGTCAATTTTAGAAAAAAGTTTTTTGATATTGAACATCCCCAAAGAAGTTCAAAACATGTTTCCAATCCACTTCAAAATTCAGCCTGTAAGCGACTCAACATTTACCTAAGGTGGATGACAAGAGATGCGAAAAAGGGCGTTGATTTCGGAATTTGGAAAAATGTAAATAAATCAGAATTATACCTTCCGTTGGATGTACATACTGGAAATA
>CANJNE010000150.1 GCA_947475275.1 Flavobacteriales bacterium
GAAATAAAAAAAGTACAAGCCCAGCAAAGCGAGGCGGTGCTTTCATCCACTGCACGTCGATGACTTGGGAAATTCAATCCCAGTGCCTACCTCAAGGTAGTGATAAAAAAAAATACAAGCCGAGCAAAGCGAGGCGGTGCTTTCATCCACTGCACGTCGATGACTTGGGAAATTCAATCCCAGTGCGCAGCACAAAGGAGTGATAAAATAAAAAAGTACAAGCCGAGCATAGCGAGGCGGTGCTTTCATCGATCAATGATAATGAATTTTATTAAATCCAAAATAAATCCTAAAATGTGAATAACGATTAAAGGTAATTATAGGGTAAGACTTTTTGTTTGATTAGTTTTGTGTAAATAAGAAACATGGATATTGTATCAAACCCATTAGTTGTCATCATTTTCGCTCTTGTCGTTATTTTAATGTTGGCATTGGATCTTGGGGTTTTCAACCGTAAAAGTCATGCGATATCGAATAAAGAGGCACTAATCTGGTCTATTGTATGGATCTCACTTTCAATGATTTTCTCGCTTTTCTTATTGAGCCAGACGAATGTTGAAAAGTTCTCCCAATTTCAATCGGCATATTGGATTGAAAAAGCCTTATCTGTTGACAATCTTTTCGTTTTCATATTAATTTTTGGATTTTTTAAAGTTCCAAAAGAATTGCATCACAAAGTTTTATTTTGGGGAATTCTAGGAGCTTTAATCATGCGGGCCATATTCATTTTTTCTGGGGTAGAATTAATCAACATGACTTACTTGCCGCCATTTGAACTATTCGGCAAAATATTGAATGTCAATATTCTGCTCCTTTTATTTGGAATTTTTCTCGTTTATGCTGGTATTAAATCAGTTTTCGTGAATATCGAAAATGAAGAAAAAAAGGATTTTGGAAAGTCCTTTGGGGTGAAATTAATTAGAAAATTCTTTCCTGTTTCTGATGAATTTCACGAAGGTAAATTTATTATAAAAAAAATGAATGTTCGCTTTGCGACCAGATTGATGCTCGTCTTGGCTGTAATCGAATCGACAGATTTAATTTTCGCGATAGACTCAATTCCGGCAATTTTTGCTATTGCTCCCGATGACCCATTCATACTTTATATGTCTAACATTTTCGCCATACTTGGATTGAGGAGTTTGTATTTCCTTTTGGCCAATTTTATTCATATGTTTTCGAAGCTTAAATATGGACTTGCCGTAATTTTAAGTTTTATTGGTTTGAAAATGATTTTTTCACCTATTTACCATATTGAAGCAACAGTATCTTTAATGATTCTTGGTGGTGTCTTAATTCTTTCTTTAGTTTGGTCCATTTTATCCGCTAAAAAAAATGAAAATCTTGAATTTTAATTAAAAATTAGCTGTTTTTAATAGTTCAAAAATAATTTCACCAATGAATGCATTTAACTTGAATCGCTTTCTTGTAGCCCAAGAAACAAATTATCAAAAAGCACTATATGAAATTAAAAGTGGAAGAAAAACTACCTATTGTATCTGGTCTATTTCCCCTCAGGTATATGGCTTAGGTTCAAGTGAAAAATCCCATATTTATGCTACCGATTTCTTTGAAGATATCCTAATGAAATACTACGGTAATACGAAAAGTAATAAAACACTTAATTTCATTCAAGAAATAAAATCGAATTTTGAAAGGTGAATTTTTAATAACTATTCCTTAAAACAAGTGGGCTCCATCAATACTCCAAATAATTTACCTTTAAAAAGATTCGAAGCACTCACGGGATTGAGGGCATTAGCTGTTACCCTCGTTTTTATTTATCACAATCGTAAATACTGGCGTGGAGATTTACATCCCGAAATAATGAGATTAATAAATGAATTTCACGTTGGGGTATCTATCTTTTTCGTTTTAAGTGGTTTTTTAATTGCCTATAATTATGGTGATAAGATTATGAATAGCTTTAAAAATTATTCGAAATACATCATCATTCGAATGGCTAGAATACTTCCGCTTTATTGGTTAATTCTTACAGCATATTATCTTGATCCTAAATTCGGCAAGATGAACTTTTCAGCATTGACCTATTCATTGAGTAATGGCCTGTCAAATAAGTTTAATTTGGATGCAATTTCACAAGCTTGGTCGCTAACTGTTGAAATGTGTTTCTATTTTATAGCGCCTATTTTCTTCCTTTTTCAAAGAAAACGATTGATTTATTATTCATTAATAGCACTGTGTTTATTCGCAGTTTTTTTTGCTATTGGAAATTTTTGGTTTTATGCGAATAGCAATCCCAATCAATTTTTCTATCCTCTTAGTTTTATTTTGAATTCTACAATCGCTGGCAGATCAACAGAGTTTATTGCAGGAATCCTACTTGCCTTTGTTATAAAAAAAGAAGGAAAGAATTTTATTGCCAAAATGCGACACAGGACATTAATTGGATTTAGCGGAATTTTTTTGACAATTTATTCAATTGGATTCTTTCAAAGTGAGACCTATCACCATGGTTACGAACATCCGTTAGGACGATTAATTTTTCTCACAATACTTCCAATTTTTATTTCTATCTGCATAGGAGGATTGGTTTATGAAAAAACGAGAATTCAACAAATACTATCATCCAAACTCTTAATTCTTTTAGGAAGCGCCTCCTATGCATTTTATTTAATCCATATTAGTTATGTCAATATTCGAATTCGTGAGTTATGGTTGGGCCCTGACCGAAATTTCATTATTCTATGGCTTGTATCTATTATTTTATACTTATTTTTTGAGAAACCAATTTATCAAAGAATTAGAAAATTGGTTATTTAAATATTAATTATATCTCACTTTCTAAAAGATAATTTTATAGATTTACCGGTAAAATCCTATTCATGAAAACAAAATTCTATATTTCAATAGTAGTTTCAGTGTCAATTATATGTTCATGTGGCACAGACAATTCTGAAAATAAAGATTCGAAAGAATCAATTACACAAATTTCAAAATCTTCAGATGCAACTTCAAATACAAACACCAATATTAAAGCTGAAGAAAAATTACCGGCAGACCAGTTACGAATTGGAGATCAAATTTGGATGTCTACAAATTTAAACGTTGATAAATTTCGCAATGGGGATCCGATTACTGAGGCCAAAACTGCTCAAGAATGGGAAAAAGCAGGAAAAGACAAAAAACCAGCATGGTGTTATTATGAAAACAACCCTGCAAATGGTGAAAAATATGGTAGATTATACAATTGGTATGCTGTGAATGATCCAAGAGGTATTGCACCAGAAGGCTTTCACATTCCAAAACAATCTGAATGGAAAAAATTAATTACAACACTTGGCGGGAAAAATGTTGCTGGACAAAAAATGAAGGCAAAAAGTGGATGGAAAGATAATGGTAATGGCAGTAATGAGAGCGGATTTAATAGTGTACCTGGGGGAAACAGAATGTATGATGGTGCATTTAAGAAAATCGGAATCTATTCTGGTTGGTGGAGTGCAACAGGGTATGGTAATCGATTAGCAGGGCTTTTCAGATTAACTTCCGAAAATGGAAAAATATTTGAAAGAGATGATAGTCAGCGAGAAAGAGGTTTCGCTGTAAGATGTGTTAAGGATTAATTTAATAAAATAATCAATATGGCTATTTTAATAATTCTTGGAGTTTTTTTGGTGTTAATTGCAGCAAGCTTCGTTGCAGTTCAAGAAGGAACCATTTCAGTAGTTACCATGTTCGGAAAATACCGTCGCATTCTATTTCCCGGTTTAAATTTTAGAATTCCTTTCTTGGAAGTGATTTTCAACAAAGTTTCAATTCAAAACAGGGCCATTGAAATGGAATTCCAAGCAATTACCCAGGATCAAGCAAACGTATATTTCAAAGCCATGCTTGTTTATTCAGTTTTGAACGCAGAAGAGGAAACCATTAAAAATGTTGCTTTCAAATTCATGGATAGAACCAGTTTTTCGCAGGCACTTATTAGAACGATTGAAGGTTCAGTTCGTGGTTTTGTAGCAACTAAAAAACAAGCTGAAATCTTACTTTTGAGAGGAGAAATTGTAGATGACGTTAAAGAAAGTTTAGATCAAACACTCGAAAGTTGGGGATTCCACCTCATAGATTTGCAATTGAACGATATCACATTTGATGCTGAAATTACGGCTTCAATGGCAAAAGTCGTGGCATCAAACAACTTAAAGGCTGCGGCCGAAAATGAAGGACAAGCATTGTTGATCACCAAAACAAAGGCAGCTGAGGCGGATGGAAATGCCATAAAAATAGCGGCGGAAGCTGAAAAACAAGCATCTCAGTTAAGAGGACAAGGAATTGCCCTATTTAGAGAAGAGGTTGCAAAGGGTATGACTGAAGCTGCTGACAAAATGCGCGAAGCCGATTTGGACACATCCTTAATTTTATTTTCTATGTGGACAGAATCCGTAAAAGAATTTGCTGAAAAAGGAACTGGAAATGTCATTTTTCTTGATGGATCCATCGAAGGAATGGACAAATCAATGAAACAACTTATGGCAACGGAAGTTTTAAATAACAATAAACCAAAAAAATAATTAACTCACTCTGCTTTAGACGACAATATCGAAACAGGTTTTTGTAAAAGTTGTGAATTTGGAATGGTTATGATTTCTCCGGTTGAAGTCCTTAGATAAAGAAAAAAATAGGAAATGTCTGTAACTTCTCCTTCAAACGGATAATCTTTATCCATAACGCGAATGGTGTCCCCTATTTTTAAGGGATGGGTAAAGAACAACAAAATACTTGATGTTATATTTGACAATAATGACCATTGCGCAAAAAATGCAATGCCGAAAACCGTCAACATTGAGGTGAAAAACACTGCTATTTCATTTTGCTCTAAACCCCAAATTGCAGAAACAAAAACTGCTGCCAAAAGCAACACAAAAAATTGTGCAGCTTTAATGATCATTTTTCTTCTCGGACGCTGAAGA
>CANJNE010000151.1 GCA_947475275.1 Flavobacteriales bacterium
CCAGGATTTTTGTGGAGAGCACGTGTTACCTACTTTGTGGATACAGTGGAGACTAATTACAGTCAAAAACCATATTATGAAAAGGTTTATGAATTGATTACTGCTGATGATAAAAACACAAAATTTGGAAAAACAGCATTTACAGAATCAGTAAAATATCTTGGTCGTTATTACAGCTTTGAAAATTCTCCTGGAAAGGATATTGAAAAAGCCAGAGAATTTTGGAATAAAATAGTAGAAATGGATCCAAATGATGCTGACGCTGCTGCCTTTTTTAAGGCTAATCCATAAGAGGTTACATATATTAAAAAGGTCGCTATTTGCGACCTTTTTTAGTTTAATACATTATAGTAAAGTGAAAATTAGCTGACTGAAAATCTTAGTGTAATGATTTAGGTTTGTTTTACTGGATATTTCTAAACCTTTCATATATTGTTCTAAGGCTTTTTCATTTTCTCCTTGCGTATCTAATTCTTTCCCAGTTTCTAATAAATACTTCAAATCTTTTTCAATCAATTCCATTTCTTCATGAATTTTCATGTCACAAAGAAAATCCATCCATATTAATTTTACGTTAGCTAATTAAAAGTTAATTGTTACGATTTAATAATTAAAAGGTGAAAAAAAATCCCTTTCGGGATTTTAATTTTTATTTGACAATTTCCATTTCATCAACTATATGCTTGGCTCCGGAGTATTTCTCTATCAACCATAAAACATATCTGATATCCACATTAATTGTTCTTTGCAATTCCTTGTCAAAAATTACATCTCCAGCCATCGCTTCAATATTTCCGTCGAAAGCCAAACCGATTAGTTCACCTTTTCCATTTAACACTGGCGAGCCTGAATTACCTCCTGTAATGTCATTGTCTGTTAGGAAACAAACAGGCATATATCCATTCTTATCAGCATAACTGCCGTAATCTTTTGTTTCGTATAAATCCAACATTCTTGATGGTAAATCAAACTCTGGATCATCAGCTTTGTATTTTTTCACCAAACCTTCCATGGTAGTGTAATAATTTACTGCAGCGTCGTTGGTTGCATCAGTAGGCAAGGACCTTACTTTTCCGTATGTTAATCTGAGTGTTGAATTTGCATCAGGATAGTCTATTGTGGCTAATTTTGATTTTCTCATCCCCTCAACCAGTAATCTGTATGCGGCTGTGTAATCATTTTGAGCTTTTTCAACTTCAGGAGACTTTGTTAATAAATGCGCGATAAGATTTGTAGATAAATTCATTAGTGGGTCATTTGACACTAAAGAAGCATCAGGATTTTTCAAAAAAGCAACCAATTTATCTTTCGAAGCAAAAATACTTTTTGCAAAATAATCATCAATAATTGCATCAAAATCTCCATTCATATCAACAACTGCGCTTGCAAGCGGGTAACCAGTTGATTTACTTGAATACAATTTTAATTGAGCCTTTAGGATATCAATTTCTGCTGGTAAATACATTTCAGAAATAAACGCATTAATAGATTCTTCAAGAGATGCAATTCCATTTGCGCGAGTTGTTTCATCTGCATTTGCGTATGCCAATAATTCTTTACCAATTCCTCTAGATATGGTTCCAAATGCGGAGGTTCTTAATAATTGTTGCAGATAATTATCATGTCGTGATTTTTCATTTGTTAAAGCATAATAATTATTAATAGTAGAAACGACCTTACCATATTTCGCTCTATTTTTCTTCTTGTTAGCCCATTTGTTGAATTTTGCCTCCTGTTTTGCTTTGGTTGCAGCTGTATTAAATTCAGTTAATGCATCAATCATTCCTTGTCTATTTTTCCAATAATTGGCAACTCCTGCATATTTAGATGCATAAATTAGATTAACGGCTTCATCTTGATCCATGTATTTTTTCATTGCATCCATTCCAGTTTTGGAACCTTCAACCCAAGCAGGGTAGGCGAACTTAACATTTTGCTCAATTCCACCTGAAGGCATCCATCTGTTCGTCCTTCCCGGATAACCAAGAATCATTGCAAAATCATTTTCTTGAACCCCACCAGTATTTACTTTTAAATATTGTTTAGGTTGAAGCGGAACGTTATCATTTGAGTAATCGGCAGGTTGTCCATTTACATCTGCGTATACCCTAAACATTGAGAAATCTCCAGTATGTCTTGGCCATTCCCAGTTATCCGTATCACCGCCATATTTTCCAATACTTTCCGGTGGTGTGCCTACAAGTCTTACA
This sequence comes from Flavobacteriales bacterium, assembly GCA_947475275.1. Lineage (GTDB taxonomy): Bacteria > Bacteroidota > Bacteroidia > Flavobacteriales_D > Crocinitomicaceae > M0103. The sequence goes on from CANJNE010000151.1 coordinate 2,211, forward strand.
TCTTTAAAGTCTTCGTATACAAAATAGTAATATTCATTTCCTTGAAAAAAAGATCGAACTGAAACTACATATTTTCCACCTTCGTTATTTTCTTTTTCAATTAAGGCGATTTCTTCACTAATTGCTTTCTCTCTTTCTGCTTCTGACATACTCGAGTTAACCTTTGATAAAATGCGGTTTGAAACATCATCCATTCTAACGAAAAATCTTACAAAAAGACTTTTAGGTTTCAATTCATTAGCTTTATTTTCAGCCCAATATCCATCTTTCAAATAATTGGCTTCAGGAGTTGATAATTCAGCAATTGCATCATAACCGCAGTGGTGATTGGTTAAAATCAAACCGTCTTTTGAAATGATTTCCGCAGTGCAACCTCCATTAAATTGCACGATAGCATCTTTAAGTGAATGGTTATTTATGGAATAAATTTCCTCCGCAGTCAATTGTAGACCCATTTTTTCCATATCTCTTTGGTTAAGACGTTCAATGAACATCAAGAACCACATTCCCTCATCGGCACGAGCAAAAGAACCGAGGATGAGAAAAAATCCTATTAACAGTTTTTTCATGTTATTTATAATTTTTAATTAAGTGCGCTAAATTAAGAGATTTCGATGTTTTATGGCTTTATGGAATGTAATTTCTTATCTAAAAATGATTTCATCAGTAAAAAGCCAAGTATCATTTCCATTACCTAAGTGCCATTCTGGGCATTTTCCAAAGTTTACCGCTTCAATCTTTATTTTTTTTACATAAGTTTTATTCTCTAAAGCCCTATAAAATTCATAATTTCCGATTCCAACGTATGTTGAAAAACTTGGAATTAGTGTTGGAGATTGAACATTGGATGCAAATTTATAATTCGTGACGATTGGATCTAATTGTATGAATTCCTCTCCGTCTACCGAATAACTCAAGTTGATTTGAGATGGAAGAAAAATCCAAGATTTCATATCCATTAAGCAACTTAATCCAATTTCACTTACCAACATGGGATTATCGAAGGATATTTCAGCAATTATATTTTTACCATAGTATCCTTGCCAATCACCTGTTCTGAATTCATTTCCTCCGCGAACGCCATCTATTAAAGCATTTTGTCCTCCTGCTGCATATTGATTATCGAAAGGAGTTTCCAATAGTAATTGAACATTTGGATCGCGTTTAAAATAGTTGGCTTTAACCCAAGGACTTTTATTTATGGTAGTTGATGGCATTCCATAATCGACTTGTGTTCCGATGTAATTTACTCTTCTGGCTTCAATTGAAGTTGATTCGTTTATTGTAAAAGGTGAAGTGTAATTAAATATTCTTGTGGTATCTTCACTAAAACGGTATTCAATTGCTACTTTTTCTTTGAAAAAAGATTGATGATGACCTATAGAGACGCTCATCGAGTCTTCAAAAATTGAGTAATTATTCAAAAAGAATGGTGAAGGAGTAAAGGCAAAAGATAACATCATGTTCTTATCCATTGCTCCGTTACTGATAGACCTTATTTCATTAGACGGCTTTGGCCCCATTGTAAATACCAACTCACCACCTTCAATTATTGTGGAATGATGTATTTGATTCATTTCCCATATTTTTCCATTCCAGGTAATTGATTGAATGTATTTATTTTCATGTGAATTATTTATTGTCTTAATAATCAGTTTTTTACCTGATTCCAGATTAATTGTTGCTTCATCCATCATTGGTCGTCCGAATTCATACCATGCATGCCCTGGAGTTATTTGATACATCCCCAATGCACTTAAGACATACCAAGAAGACATTTGACCACAATCTTCATTTCCTGAAAGACCATCAGGAGCATTTCCATACATTTCCTTCAGGATTTTATCAACATAAAACTGGGTTTTGTGAGGTGTGTTTGTGAAGTTGTAAAGGTAGGCCATATGATGGGATGGTTCATTTCCATGGGCGTATTGACCAATTAAACCGGTTATATCAACTTGATGGCGGCCTGAAAGTTCCATATTTGTAGTAAATAGTCGATCAAGCCATAACTCTAGGGTATCCTTTCCTCCTATAAGTTCTGATAAAACATCAATTGCATGAGGCGCGTAAAGAGAGTATTGCCAGCTATTTGCCTCGGTGTAGTTAAAATTTACTTCAGATGGATCAAATGGTTGATACCACAATCCACCGCGTCTGGCACGCATAAACTTTGTCGAAGGATCGTATAAATTGATAAAATTGAAACAAGAATTATAATATTCTTGATAAACGTCCATTTTACCCATATATCTTGCCATTTCAGCTATACAGAAATCATCATAAGCATATTCCAGTGTTTTTGATACCGATTCAGGTTCATCTCCAGAACTAATAAAACCATTTTCTCGAAAAAACTTCTTGCCTAATTCGTTGATCTTGGATGTGAAAACCATAGCATTCAGTGCATCCTCAGCATTATACCCATTAATTCCTTTGATAAATGCATCTGCAATGACAGAAACACTATGGTAGCCAATCATACAATCGGTTTCGTTCGCTGCTAATTCCCATACAGGAAGGTCAAAACCAAGATAATAATGGTTCATAAAAGTGTTTACAAATTCTGTGGTTCGTTTTTGCTGAACTAATGTAAAAAGTGGGTGTGTAGCTCTATAAGTGTCCCAAAGTGAGAATACGGTGTATTGCTTGCTATCACCTTCTATTTTATGAATTTGATTATCCCTTCCTCGATACTGACCA
>CANJNE010000152.1 GCA_947475275.1 Flavobacteriales bacterium
AACGATTACCGCGAGTTGATGCTTCAGGAATATACCTTTCTGAAAAGGCCTTTCATTATAAATGGATCGGAAGTTTTTATTGGAAATGCTAAAGCACAAGTTGAGGCCGCAGTAAATTCATTTAATTCTTAGGTAATCTTGGAGTATCGTAATTCCAAATTATCAGCTCACGCAGCGCTTTTTTTGGTAAACACACTCTATGGCGCAAGTCATGTTGTGGCTAAGGATGTGTTGGGGAATTATTTAGAACCTAGCGTGTTTATTTTATTTCGTGTAAGTGGAGCTGTTCTTCTTTTTTGGATGATGCGATTACTTTTTCAAACTGAAAAAGTGGAAAGAAAAGACTTGGGTTTATTGGCAATTTGTGGGCTTTTTGGTGTAGCTGTAAATCAACTTTTTTTCTTTTATGGTCTGCATTATTCTTCTGCCATTAATTCGGGTATAATAATGGCCGCAAACCCAATTATGGTTTTGATATTGTCCTACTTCATACTAAAGGAAACTATTTCCTGGATGAAAATGTCAGGAATATTAATTGGGGCAACGGGTGTCATATTGCTTACTTTGCAAAGCGCGTCATCCACTCCTAAGGCCTCTTGGGGAGATGCGTTTTTATTTATCAATGCATTTAGTTACGCCTTGTATTTGGTTCTTGCGAAACCATTAATGAGGAAATATTCACCAATGACAGTAATTACATACGTGTTTACTTTCGGGTTCTTTTTTGTGCTTTTGTTTCCTCCGACAGTAACCAATTTAATGCAAACATCATTTGCTTCTTTTCCACCAAGTATTTGGATTAAAATCATTTATGTAATAGTTGGTGTAACCTTCCTTACCTATTTACTCACTATGTATGGATTGAAACAACTGTCTCCATCGGTTTCGAGTGTTTACATTTATATTCAACCAATAATGGTAATTCTTTTTGCTTATCTTTTTGTTCAATTTGGGATTTCTGCGGATCAAACCAAAACCATAACTGGGATTAAAATATTACTTATGCTTCTAATATTTCTTGGCGTTTTTCTTACTACCAAAAAAGGAAAGTAGCGCTCTTCATGGGGTTAATTGGATTTTTTACAAAATTAGTTTTACATTCACATAAAATTTATACCATGAGGCAATCTATACTGTTCTTTTTCATCTTATTTGGTTCACAAAGTTTTGCGCAAACATGGAGTGATGGCGTTGCGCAATTGATGTATGATAAGTGCACGAAATGCCACCATCAAGGAGGTATTGCCCCTTTTTCATTAATGACTTATTCTGATGCCAGCCCAATGGCTGCTGCAATTTACGATGCTGTTGCACAAGACCAAATGCCGCCATGGCCACCGGACAATAATTATCAGCAGTATGTTCACAACAGAGCTTTAAACAGCACAGAAAAAACATCTTTAATGAATTGGTGTATGAACGGCACTCCTGAAGGAATTGCTGCAAATACTCCTCCGCCACCTGTTTATTCTAGTGCTGCGATTTTGGGGAATGGTGACTTGACAGTGCAAATGCCATCATACATGAGTAAAGCCACTTCCACAAATGATGACTATGCATGCTTTGCCGTTCCGAGTGGGTTAATACAAAATAGAACAATAAAATCAATTGAAATAATTCCTGCTAATCGCGAAATTGTGCACCATGCGCTAATTTACATAGATCCAACAGGTGCGGAAGTTACAGATTCTATTGGTGGAAATTGTGCAAGCCCCAGCAATTCAAATACTAAACTTATTGCAGGATATACTCCCGGCTCAACGCCCATGATCCTTCCTTCAGTTTCTCCTTTGAAATTGGGAATTGATATTTCAGCGGGTTCACAGGTTTATTTTGCAATGCATTACCCAGCGGGAAGTTATGGCCAGTTTGATAGCACAAAAGTGATTTTTCATTTTTATCCAACGGGAACAACCGGAGTTCGGCAAGTCATGGCCGATCCCATCATACAGAATTGGAGTTTTTCACTACCTGCTAATCAAATCACCAATGTTACAGGTCAATACCCAGCTGGATCGGGAGGATTACCTGCAAATATTTCAGTGTTGAGTGTTTTCCCGCATATGCACTTGTTGGGGGAGCATATAAAATCTTATGCCTTGAAAACCAACGGTGACACCTTGAAATTTATTGATATACCGCATTGGGATTTTCATTGGCAAGACTTTTACTTTTTCAAAAATATTCAGGTAGCACCAATGGGCTCAAAAATCAAAGGAGAGGGAACATACAACAATACCGCATTAAACCCTCATAATCCAAATAATCCTCCTGTTTCTGTTTATGCCGGACTCAACACTTCTGATGAAATGTTCCTGGTTTATTTCCATTACATGCTGTATCAAAATGGAGATGAAAATTACGATATGGAGTCCTTAATGAGCGCCAGTTTAGAAGAACAAATGCCTATTGATAACAGCGGCGTATTTGTTTTTCCTAATCCTTCCAGTGCAGATGTTCAAATAAGCATTCCAGGTTTAAAATCTGGAGACAATGTTTCGGCAATAATTTATGATTATTCGGGAAGAAATGTGAAAACCTTGGTGACTAATCAAATATTGAATGAAGCTGGTTGGCAGATTACATGGGACGGAACAAATGCAAACGATGAAACCGTAGGAAAAGGAGTATATTTTGTGTCGTTATTGGTTAATGGACAATCCTTATCTAAGCAGATAATACGCTTGTAATTCAGGCACAAAGTTTCTGATTTTTTTAAAAGAGTCAACTTATTTCAAAGCTTTTATAGCTTGTTGTATTTCTATATCGTAGGTATTCATTATTTTGAAATACCCAGTCTCCAACCAGATTTGTCTAGCTAACTCTGCTTTTATGGTTTTACTGAATAAGGCCTTGCTCTTTGCAGATTTAATTTTTTCGATAGGAACATCAAACTCATAAAGCGCAAATTTTACGAAATCTTCTAAAATGGCGTCCGTTATGTTGTATGTCTTGTTGAAATTATCAAAACTTGTCCAAGAATGGCTTTTGTTATATACATAATCAAAAGCATAAGCGTTGAAAACACCACCGAATCGTAAAGCTTTATAATAATCAGTCATTCCTGATGTATCCAGTGGAACAAAGACGTCAGGCATAATACCACCTCCTCCGTATACAATTTTTCCTTTAGGCGTTTTATATTTCAAGGAATCATTAAAGGCGGTGCTGTCTGGCGCAAATAATTCACCATTTTCCAATCCTTCAAGATAGCTTTCATAATATTCTTCATAACCTTCATCGTATGGTTTTTGAATACAGCGCCCAGTAGGTGTATAATACCTTGCAATAGTCAATCGCAGAGAGCTGCCATCTCGTAATTGAATATCTTCTTGCACCAATCCTTTTCCAAAAGAACGCCTTCCGACAATAGTGCCCCTGTCATTATCTTGAAGTGCCCCAGCAAGAATTTCGCTTGCAGAAGCTGAATTTGAATTGATTAATACAGAAACAGGTGTGTTTTCAAGAGTTCCCTCGCTGGTAGCATAATAAATTTGCTCAGGCATACTTTTGCCTTTCGTTTTTAATAGCGGAACCTTGTTAGGCAGAAACTCATCCGCAATTTCTATAGCAGATTGTAATACGCCCCCTCCATTATCTCTAAGATCTAAAATAAGTTTCTTCATTCCCAGAGCTTTCAGGGTGTTAGCGGCCTGTCTGAATTCTTGGCTGGTGAAAATAGAAAATTGGTCTATTTTGATGTAACCAGTTGTTGGGTTCATCATAAATGAAGCTGAAATTGACTCAATTGGAATGGTACCTCTTTGTACTTTGAACTTTAAAACTTTTCCTTTTCGTTTAATTTCTAAGTTAACGTAGGTGTTTTCTGGACCTTTTAACAGGGCCATTACACTGTCATTTGTAATGTGAATACCAGTGACCTTTTTACCGTTTACTTTAATAATTTTATCTCCTGAATGAATTCCAACAGCTTCTGAAGGTGATCCTTCAATAACATTGGTAACACAAATCGTATCTCTGAAAAGGAAAAACCTCACACCGATTCCACCAAATTTACCTTCAATGGATTCGGTCATTTTTTTGAGATCCTTCGCCGCAATATATTGGCTGTGTGGATCGAGCTGCATGAGCATGTCGGAAATAGAGGCTTCAAATAAATCTTCGGCTTTAACGCTATCGACATACTTTTTATCGAGAATGTCTAAAATTTCCATCAATTTTTGGAATTTAGCATTACCATAATTTACTGAAATATCAGAACCATTGGTAGCAATTTTATAGCCCAACCAAGTTCCTGAAGCCAGAACAACCGCTAAAATCAATGGAAAAAGGTATGCGTACTTATTTTTATTCGCCATCAATCAGATTTTCTATTTGAATTATTTCCACTCCGGCACTTATCAAAAAATCAATCCCAGCCGTGTCTTTATAAGCATCTTTGTAAACCACCCTTGAAATACCGGCTTGTAATACAAGTTTACTACAATCTTTACAAGGGGAAAGGGTTAAATAAAGTGTTGCGCCTTTACAATTGTTTGTTGATTTAGCAACTTTGAGAATGGCATTGGCTTCAGCATGCAATACATACCATTGGGTGTTTCCTTCTTCATCTTCACAACAATTTTCAAAACCACTTGGCGTACCGTTGTACCCATCTGAAATGATCATTTCGTCTTTAACAATGAGGGCGCCCACTTTTTTACGTTCGCAATGAGACAATGCAGACCACGATGCAGCCATGCGTAAATAAGCACGGTGGTAACGCAATTGCTT
>CANJNE010000153.1 GCA_947475275.1 Flavobacteriales bacterium
ATTGTCAATGTGACCACATTCAATTCATTGGGTTTAATTCCAAACGGAATTAAAATTCACACTTGCCATGGAACAGTTGAAAAGTTTGTGGTTACAGGACGAAAAGATTGGCTGGAAAAGTTGAATGGGATGATTGGTGATTTTTCATCTTAATATTTCTGTTAAATGACCTTTTGGGACATCCTCTACTACACTGCTCTTGCCATTGGCGGTATTTTTATTCTAATAATTGTTGTTTTGGCATTTCTAGTTGGAAGAGGTCTAGAGAGCAGAGACGGCCCGACAGGAAAACCGCTCACTTTCCATGAGCGCATTTTTTATAAAGTTGCGGAAAACTTACGATGGATTGCACGCTTATTCAAGTTAAGCTATCAAGAAATCAATGTTATTGTCTATTTTTTCATTATTCCTTTTTCATGGATAGTGCTTCTTGATATAATCCTTAGTTTTCATTATTTAAAAATCATTTTTGTTTTGTCTGGTGTTTTGTTTTTTGCACTGATTAAAGATTTTCGTTTATTTTCAAACAAACTCTTCAATAAATCTGTCGATTTTCTCAATTATTTCAATCGTTTCGGTAGTAATTATATCATTTCATCTGTTTGGATTTGTGTGGCACTTCCTATTGCGATATACTGGCTTTTGATTTATACCATTCAGAGATAAACGTTTACAAACAAATAAAATCGACTTAGGCAATGGGATTCTAGGAGAAAGCTTAAGTTTAAATAACGGTTCAATCAAATTTGACTAAAACATTTGAAATAAGAATTTAATTAATTTCGTTCAAAGTTTTGTGAGTATTTCTTATGATTGGAGAACAGATTGAAAATTACACGATTCAAAGTCTACTCGGCGAAGGTGGCATGGCCTTGGTTTATTTGGCAGAAAATCAAGATACGAGACAGGTTGTTGCACTTAAGTTTTTGAAACAAGAGTTTGTAAGAAACATAAATGTTCGGAATAGATTTTTGGCCGAAGCTAAAAACATGCTCCGTCTAAATCACAACAATATCATTAAGGTTGGTCATCTCCTTGACAAAGGCGATATTGTCGCTTTCGAAATGGAGTATATTGAAGGTGAAACCTTAAAAGAGTATATTGACAAAATGGGTGGTCTTGGCGATGAAGAATTGGTTCAAATCATGGCCCAAACGCTTGATGCCTTGGAATATGTGCATCAGAATAAGCTCGTTCATCGTGATGTTAAGCCTTCTAATTTTATGATTGACAAAAATGGTACGGTCAAATTACTTGATTTCGGAATAGCAAAAAACATGGATGAAAATTCCAAGGACCATACCGCAACTGGAACTCACCAGCAAATGGGAACATTGTTGTACATGAGTCCCGAACAAGTTAAAAGTACAAAAGACGTCACAAAAACTTCAGATATATACAGCCTTGGCGTCGTTTTATGGCAGTTGGCATTCGGCAAAGCACCTTATGACAGCACACAATCAGGATATTTTGATATCCTAACTAAAATTGTCAATGATCCTTTACCACCCTTGGATTTACGATGGGATACCGCAATACAAAAAGCGACTTCAAAAGAAGAAAGCAAGCGCTACCAGAGCTGTCAAGAATTTAAAGCAGCTTTATTAAGTGAACCAAAACCAGTTATTGATACGACTAGAATTGAACAACCCTTTCAAAATCAAAACACAAAAAATGACAGCCCAAAAAATACGTCAAAAAGTTTCTATATCTGGGCATCAGTAGCGATTTTCCTCGTGATTGTTGGATTGGCTTTAACCAACATAATGTCAAAAAACAAAGCATCTTCCGATACACAGATGGTAAACCAATTTAGCGCTAACATTAAAATAAACGATGCGTTTACTGTAAAAAGTGACAAGGCTTATTTTCACAACTCACCTGATTTTTCAACAAGAAGAAAAGGTTATTTGGTTAAAGGAGAACATGGAATTGTTCAAGACATAAGCAATGGATTTGTATACATTGTTTTTACCAATACGAATAATCAAACGTCAAAAGGTTGGATAAGCACTGATGATGTTTCATTTTGACTATTCCTGCACACTTATAAGCCAAGTTTCAAAAATTAAAAAAGCTCCTATTCCTTGATTTAAATATTGATTTATTTTTCAAAATTTGATTTACAATTGGATGTAAAAACAATGTAAATTTTCGAATTTCTTAGTAGTCTAAATTTTGACAATTGGATTGAAAAATATCCAAAACATAAAAGAAATCAATTCACACTGATAATGAACAAATTGGAGTTCATAATGGTTGTTAAATCATACTACTGCATTCGTTCGTTTATGAGTAACAAGCAACAAACAGTTTTTGATTACACCTTTTTAGGTCTCGGCTGTGGAAATGGCTTGCTCATCCTTGAACTCGATCGCAAAGGACTTTTAACGAATAAACACATCCTCATTCTCGAACCCGACTCAAAAAACAGTAACGATAAAACGTTTTGCTTCTGGATGGAACCTCACCGACTGGTTGAATTTGGACTTCAAGATTTGGTGCGCGACGAATGGAAAAAAGTGGCGGTAGTAAATGAGTACCCTCAACAGCTCAATACCTTCAACTATTATCACATTCCTGCTTTAACCTTGTACGAAAAGGTAAAAAGCGTGCTCGAAAAATACAACCCCCATACAATTCACGAGGCCTTCCATGGACAAACTTTGGCAAATGAAGGCACGTTCGCTCTTGAACACGGGAATCAGGTGTTTCATTCCAAGTTTGTTTTCGATAACCGTCCTCCCTCCTATGTACCATCAACAAAAAGAGAAACCCAACTATACCAAAGTTTTTACGGTTGGGAAATCACCACGGAAAATCAAAAGTTTGATGCAGAAACGTTTACCATGATGGATTTCAATACGCCACAAGATGGAGCGACTCAATTTATGTATGTATTGCCCTTTGACGAACACCGTGCACTTTTCGAAATCACCCGGTTTGGCGAAGCACCCATTGAAAAAGAAACTGCTGAAAGCACCATCCATCAGTACTTGGCAGAAAAGCATATCGATTACAAAATTGTGCAAACCGAACAAGGGATAATCCGAATGTTCAACGCACCATTCAAAGATGTAAAATCAGCAAGTAATTTATTTCATACCGGTGAACGAGGCGGAAGTTTAAAACCTAGTACAGGCTATTCTTTTGTGAGAAGTTTACATCGCGCGGAAACAATTGCGGCAGCTCTAATTGTAGGTAAACAACCGAGATTTCAAAAAGCCAAACGTTTTGCCTATTACGACCGGATTCTGCTCCAAATATTGAAAAGCACACCGAATAGCGGTAAAAAGGTTTTTACACAGTTGTTTGCCAAAAATAAGATTGAAACCGTATTGCGCTTTCTGGATGAACGTTCGAATCCAAAAGAAGAGTTAGCCATTTTTAGAAGCCTTCCCCTCGGACTTTTTGCTGGGGCAGCACTCAAAGATGCTTTCTGGTCGTTTTGGAGCACCATTACCCGAGCACCTATTGTAGTTTGGATGAGTCTAATTGCTTTATTCATTCATGCGTTGGGAGGAGAAGTGATTGTTTATACTATGCTGATTTTAGGTATGTTGTTGGTTGGAATTCCGCATGGCGCATTGGATCATTTGTACACTACAGGACATGAGTTGAACCGAAATCTGGCCATTCATGTTGTCAAATATCTCGGAATCGGTTTACTTGTTTTGGTTCTCTTTTGGTTAAGCCCTGCAATTGGATTGATCTTCTTTTTACTTTATTCGTCATGGCATTTTGGGGAGACCGATTTTACACATTGGGAGCTAAAAAATAAGGCACATGCTTTTGCCTATGGGTCTTATTTATTGGGTGGGTTGCTGCTGAGTCACCTAAATGAAAGCCTACTCATTATCCGCCAAATGTATGTGAATTTAAATTTAGATACTATCTTTTCGGAACACATCGGAAATGCATGGATTATCCTCGGAGGACTTTATTTTACACTTTGGAAAAAAAACTTCGGAATTATTTTCAGCATTCTGACCTTGCTGATACTACAATGGGTGCCATTAATATCCGCTTTTGCTATTTTCTTTATCTTTCAGCACAGCATTCACGGTTGGCTAGCAATAAAAAGAACCGTCAAAGAATCGCATTTCAATTTGTGGTTAAAAGCATTGCCTTTTACTTTGGGAGCACTATTCCTTCTTGGTACAACAAGTTTATTTACCGCGGTTACATGGGGACAAATATTCATTTTTTTAGCAGCCTTAAGTTTTCCCCACGTATTGTATACGAGTCTTTTTTCAATGAAAACCCGGAACTGAATCTAGATTACGCTCAAAATAGACGAAATTCAATTTATAAGGTATTTGTCCCAAACCTTCTATAAAACAAGTTCAAAAAAGATTTATAACGGAACCCAAAATGCTACCCCGAATTCTCTGAAAATCGAATGATTTAAAAAATACGAAACACACCTTTTACATGTTCTACAAAATTCAAAAAACCTCACTTTTTGAATGCTTCAAGATAGTATTCAATAACTTTTTATCTGATTTTAATTAAACTTAAACGATTATTATTTTTTACAAATTACTCAAATTTGTTAAATTAATAAACCGTATATGATTTATTATAAAAACGTTTTGAGTTAATTACTATCGTTAGCATTAATGACCTTTGTTGTCATGGAAATGCATATAGGTAGCGAAATAAAAAAGATTTTAGACGATCGCGGTCTTCCAGTTACAGAGTTCGCAAGAAGGATCAACAAGTCCAGAG
>CANJNE010000154.1 GCA_947475275.1 Flavobacteriales bacterium
ACTGGAAATTTGATTGATTCCATGATCTATGATTTCATTTTTCCAATTGATCCATGTTTACCCTGGAATCATCTAGATCCAGAAACATGGGGATGTAATGAACCTATGAGAAATAATGGCTTTTTATTAGGCAATGTGGTAGACATGTTTAAGTTTCACGCATTTTGGCCTGAATGGCTGCCATGGTTAGGGGGAAAAGAAGTATTTCCTGCTATTTGGAATCTTGCTGACGCTTCCATTTCTGTTGGTGTTGTAGTAATATTTATTCGCCAACGAAAGTATTTTTCTCGAAATCAAAAGGCATTAGAAAATTCAAATTCAGAGACAGAAAACAACCATTCTTTGTCTGAAGAATCATCTAAAAACGAGCAGTAATCCCTCCTAGAACCTGAAATCTTTGCACAGGGTAATTGTACCATCGCTGGTAACTTTGAGAAGCGATATTATTGAATTGTATAAACGCAGATAATCTTTTGTTATATCGGTATTCAGCTCCAAGATTTATATCCGCTATAATTCCAAGATTTTTAGCCAATTGATTGTTTTCTTCGATTACATTCTCCCCAGTTTCATAGACCAAAGCTTTTCTACCTCCTTCAAGATTGAAATCTAGATTTAAAATTAACTTATCATACATATTGTAATGTCCTCTCAATACCCCTTGCCAAGTTGGTAGATTCCATGCGAAGGAGTTGTTGATCAATGCATATGAAAAATAACGACCAACACCATCAATTTTAATTTTTTCATTCAATTGATAAGTAAGTGAGGCTTCAATTGTCGTTAAATTCAAGGTGTCATAAATAGCAGTAAACTTGTTTCCCACAGAAAATAAAGTATCAGTTATAAAGAAGGCTTTGTCTTTTACTCGGGCAAAGCTTGCGGATGCATTAAATAAAATATTTTTACTTAAAACCCCCTTGAACCCCGCATAGAAATCGATAGCGGTATTTTCATTACGCAATTCTTGATTCGTCAAAACAAATTCATTTTGATTTACCAACCCTTTCAATGAATTTTGTTTTATACCTCCCCTGAGCCCAGCATATGGAATAAAAATATTATTAAAGAGGGCGTATTTCAATTCAATTAAAGGAAATACATAAAATTTTGTTTTTTCTGAAGCATCAAACGACAAGTCAACGCCAACTTCTGCTTTAAACCTATTTTCTTGAAGAAGGGTTGTTATTCTAGGTTTCAATGAAACCAACGTATTATTGTATACAAATCCAGTATCGGCAGCTATGAAATTGGTGTCACCGGGAGAACCATATTTGTAGCGATTGTTTCTTACCAATAATTCACCGCTGAAAACCTCTTTTCCAACAGCGTATTTTCCGAAAAATTGAAATCCAATATTGTTTTCATTAGCCCTCCAATCTCCATTTGTGTCTAGATAAGATTTTTGATTGGTGAAATAATTGTAATCAGCGGTGATTCCGTAATTGAATTTTGCACTATCTGCCTTATGTGATAAGAAGGATAGCATACCACCAGCGTCATGGTAGCGCTGAGCAATTTCTTTTCTATCAACAGAATCAGTAGGAATTTGCCAGCCGTAATAATGTAAGCCTTGATTATTGTAGTGTAATGCGCTTTTTAATGTAAAGCGAGATCGCAAATAAGAACCGCTTAAATCGACCTTTGTTCTGTCAAATTGGGCAGGCGCATAATCTTCGAAATTGCCAAATGAACTAAGGTGTTTGGCGTGTATACCCCACAAATATTTGGAGCTCCACTTTGAATTGACATAAAGTTCACCTAAAGGCATCAATTTACTTCCTATTCCTAATTTAGCATAGCTGTTATACAAAGGAGATAATAATGACTCTGTATTAATTTTAGCAGCTTTGATTGGTTCCACGGAAATAGCAGTATTTTGTTGAAGCACTAGTAGCGGATATTCAATAACCTTTGTAGAAATAACCGTATCTATTACATTTGGTAAAGATGTCATGCGGTATGCTGGCTCAATTTTTCTTGTTCCGTGGGTAATAACAATAACTTCGTCTTTTTGACCAAATGAAATACCATTGATGCACAACAGTAAAAAACAAATTATACGTTTCATTTTTAGTTTCCTCCTTCGTTAATATCAATTTCTGTTTCTGTTTCTTCAGTTACAGTTTTTGGTTTATTCATTGCTGAATTAATTTCTGATAACAGTTCGTTGGCTTCATCAACAATTCCGTCATCTTTAATGGTGTAATATTTAATAACCTTTTCAAGTAAATCTTTGGCTTCAATAGGTTTATCGGTTAGATATAGAATGTTTGATTTCAAAATTGCGCCTTTTGCTTTCCAATAATTATTTTTAGGTTCAATCTTGAATAATTCCTCAATCGAGGTCAAAGCGCTTGAGTAGTTGTCTTCATTAAAAAGAATTAATGATAAGGTGTATTTAGCTTCATGCGCTTTTGCTGTTGTAGTATTTTTAGTTAACCACTCTAATGATGGTTTGGCATCAGCATATTTATTGAGTGAGAAGTTTGAAATACCCTTTACATATTCAGCCTCAATTCTTAAGTTATTTGTTAATTGTGTACTAGATAAAACATTTTGCGCACTTCCAACTGAACTTGTCCAATCTTTAAGATTGAAATCACAGCGCATAGCCCCCAACATGGCAGCAAAAATTACACTTGGTTCAGAGCTGCTAATCGAAAGTTTATTGTAATATTTTCTTGCATTTTCATAATCGGTGGTTGCATAAAAATGCTGAGAAAGCAGACCTAGAGCATAGTCGGTGTAGTCATGATTTCCCAAATCAACAGCAATGATGTATTGTTGAATACCTTTCGACTTATCTCCAGAAGAGTAATAACAGTTAGCCAGGTAATAATTGGCATCAAGAGCATAAATTCCTTTGGGATATTTTTGAATGTATTTTTCAAATTGCGGAATCGCTGTTGTGTACAAACTGTCCTCATAAGAGGCGAATGCAGGATTATAATACAAATCTTCTTGTTCAGTTTGTGAAATATTAGCACAAGGGTACAAACTGGCAAGGTCTGCAGCCTTATCTGGTTCTTTCATAGCTTTATAAACCTCCAGTAAAAGCATTACAACACTCTCACAAACGGACTGATCTTGTCCAAATTCTGTTAAGATGTTTTTATATTCAGTTTCTGCCTTGGCATATTGCCATTTTTTAAAGTAAATATCAGCTATTTCAATTCTCGAATCTAGAACAACATCTGAATTAGGATAATCATTCAAGATTACATTAAAGTATTTGAGCGCATTGTCATAATCTTCTTTGGCGCTTTTATAACAGTTGGCCAATTCATAAACACCCTGCAAGTAAAATTTAGAACTTGGATAATCTTCAATAAGTTTTAGCAAGGAACTTATTTTATTATCAAATTCCATCGAATATCCATAGGTCTTTGCCAGATAGAATAATGCTTGATCTTGAAAACCTTTATCAAGTTTTAATGCTTCTTTGTAAAATTTTATAGCATTTTCGTTTTGTGAAAGCATGTAACAGCCATCAGCTGCGCGCATATACCCATCTACCAATTTTGTTTTATCAGAAATATTTGATTGACAAAAGGTTCTGAATGATTCTATGGATTGTGAAATATCATCTTTGATAAGATAAGCATAGCCTAAATTGTAATAGGCATCTGGTTTAAGTCCAGAAGTACCAGCTCCTGTGGTAGTCAAGAATTCTTTATAAATTTTTATTGCCTTGTCATTTTCTTTCTGAAGAAACAATCCTTCAGCCGTCCAATATTTTGATTTAGAAAAAATTACAGCATCAATCGGATATTGCATTGAAAGTTGAAAGGCCTCATTAGCGCCTTTGTAGTCCGATTGTTGAAACAACTCAACCCCTTTATTGAACGCCACAAGCTGATAAGCCATTTTCAACACATTGTCTTTGTTTGGAATTTTTTCTAAAGAGGCTATAGCTTTGCTGTAATTATTCGTTGATGTGTAAACATTAACCAAATACTGGTTCATATCACTTTTCCTTGATGAATTTGGAAATTTGGTTAAGAAGTTTTCCAATGCTATAACAGCTTCATCATAAGGATTTGAGTCTAATTCGTAAGATAAGACAGCAAAATTATATAACGCATCTTCCTGTATGGTAATATCGAAATTCATTTCTGAAGCTTTTTCAAAGGAGCCTCTAGCTGAATTCAAATTGTCCAGTTTCATGTAACACTCCCCCATATGATAATATGCAACCTGACCAAGGCTATCAGGTGTAGCGGCTGCATTATAGAAGAGTTTTAGAGCATCATTGTATTTTCCGCTTTTGTAATAACTGAATGCCAATTCATAGTCGTCATCTCGGGTGGTGATGGCGTTGGAATTAAATTTTTCTAAATATTCAACTGCCTTCTCAAAATTTTGGGTTTTGTAATAGGCATGCCCTATTATATGATTAAGGTCGTTTTGACGATCAACTTTAGCAGATTCAACAATTGTTGGGGCATAAATGATAACACTATCGTATTGATTTTGAATGTGATAAATTTGAGCTATGTAATAGGGTACTATTTTGGAAAACCCATCCTTATTTTGAAGTTTTTTAAATCCATCCTTGGCAACTTCATAAGATTCTTCGGTATAGTTAATATGAGAATAATAATATAAAGCTGGATCTGCGTATTGGTCCGTTGTATCTTTAACTTCATAGAAAGCGTTCCTTGCCTCTTTGAAGGCATTGGTTTTGAAATAGGAATATCCTAATTTGAACATATATTCATCATG
>CANJNE010000155.1 GCA_947475275.1 Flavobacteriales bacterium
GTCCAGGGTTTTTCAAATCGCAGAAATTTTTGACGTACCGGCAGCACAATTAATCGAAGAACAGGTTAAGGATATTGTAAATGAACCTTCTTCTAACGGAAACTACACGTCAAGCCTCACACAACAAGTGTATATGCTCATTCAGCAGGTGCAACAACTCACATCGCGTTTGGATCGCATGGAGGATGAATTGCGGGAATTAAAAAACAACTAGAATTCTATATTTCGTTTAAAATATTTCTTTGCTTATAAAGCAATCGAAAAAAGTTAAGCAACATCAAAACATAAATGAACCAAATCAAACTTTCAATTAAATAAACGAAAAGCGCAATGTCCGTATTGTAAGACCATAAATTAGCAGTAGCATTGATAATAATTGAAGAAATGTTCTGGAAAAACAATGCTGTAGCTATCCAAAAAAGAGGCGCCTTAAAAAGTTGTTTGATTTTTCCTTCTGTATATATTTGATAAAACAACGATAGTGACAACGAAATCACCCATGTGTTGAAAATGAGAAACAATTTATCTGGCGTTTCTAACCAAAAAGACTCAAAAAACAAATAATCTATTGCCGTACAAACAAAAAATATTAAAACACCATATAATATTCTTTGCTTTACCATTTCGTTAGTCAATGTTTTATAAAAAAACATTGTAAACAATAGGAAATCTATATGTAGTTCAATATGAAAAAGAAAGCGATTGTTAACTTCAAAATAATAACCTACGGTATAGTTGACTATTAAAAATGGAACGATGAGAAGACAATAGATTGCCATCCATTTAAAATTACTTGGTAATATTTTCCAAGTATAAATAACGGCTATTAGTAGGGAAGCATTAAATGTTTCGATAGCATGAATGAAGAAATTAATTATGTCAGCTATTGAGTGCATTATTCCATTTGATTTAATAACTCTAGTAGTTTTTCTTATCCATAAAACGCCTCTAATGATTTACAAGAATTATTGGATATTTATGCTCCTTTTAATGTTGCGCCTTCAACTAAGGTAATCATTGTAACCTCATTTCCATCAAATGCCATAATTCTAATTTCAATTTATTTCATCCCAAAAAATAAAAGATTTAGAAAGCTCAGTGCAGAAGCACCTTTGAAGGTCATCTCGGGTGAGCGAGGAAAAATAATTGTCTTTAAAATTTAAACAGATAGTGGAACCTTACTTCCCCAATAAACGCGCAACGTATTTTCCGATAATATCGAATTCCAAATTCACTTGTGTTCCGATTTCAAAGGTGTGGAAATTGGTGTGTTCATAAGTGTAAGGAATGATGCAAACAGAAAAACTTCCCTGCGTGGAGTCCACAACGGTTAGACTCGTACCATTAACAGTTATTGAACCTTTTTCCACAGTTACATCATTTGTAGAATAGGAAAAAGTATATTTCCAACTTCCATCTAAATCTTCAATGCCTACACAGATTCCGGTAGTATCAACATGGCCTTGGACAATGTGTCCGTCGAAACGCGCATTCATTAGCAAGCAACGTTCTAAATTGATTTTTTTACCTACTTGCCAAAAGTTGAGGTTTGTTTTTGCTAGCGTTTCATCTATTGCGGTAACGACGTAGGTGTCTCCTGAAATTTTTACAACGGTCAAACAGCAACCATCGTGTGCCACACTTTGATCCACTTTGAGCTCATGGGTGAACGATGACTTAAGGGTAAAATGAATGTTCGTTCCCTCTTTTTCAACGGACACGACTTCTCCCAATTGTTCAATGATTCCTGTAAACATGTTATTTTTATACAAAGATAGCATAAAGAACGGGTTTCATTTTGCAACTAAAAAAACACAAGGCATGAAAAGATTCGCAACACGATTGCTTCATTTGTTTCCCTTTCGTTCAATGAATTTGATCGAAAAGCGAGAAGGTGTAATGGAAAGAAAGTTGCGCAATAAAGGGATACTAGCGCAGCAATTTATTTCAGATTCAGACCAATTTTATTATTGGGAAGGAGGCACTGGTCCCGTGATGATCTTTTTACATGGTTTTGGAGGCAATGCACTCTTAACTTGGGAAAAAGAATTGATTCATTTTTCGAAACAATATCGGGTTATTGCGCCCGATTTACTTTGGTTTGGACAAAGTAATTCAACACGAGAACCGAATCTGAGAAGCCAATGTGATGCCTTAAACGCACTTTTGAAACACTTGGATGTGCAAAATGCATTAATCGTTGGACAAAGTTACGGCGGATTTCTTGCTCTAGGTTTGGCAAAGTACCACCCGAATTTGGTAGAAAAAATCATTTTAGCGAATTGTCCTGGAACTACATTCAATAGCGAAAAATTAGACCTTGTATGTGAACATTACGGGGTAAATGCAATTGAAGACCTGTTCATTTGTAAAAATCCGCATGCAGTAAAACGTTTATTTCTATTGGTGACCGAAACCCAGCCGGATTTTCCAAATTTCATATGGAAGCAATTGTACAATCAATATTTTTCACGGCAGCATGAAGCCCAATATCAGTTGATGCATACCCTAAGCCAAGAGCAAAAAAACTTTGAGGATTTATCCTTTTTAGATGGGCTGTCAAT
This sequence comes from Flavobacteriales bacterium, assembly GCA_947475275.1. Taxonomy (GTDB): domain Bacteria; phylum Bacteroidota; class Bacteroidia; order Flavobacteriales_D; family Crocinitomicaceae; genus M0103. The sequence goes on from CANJNE010000155.1 coordinate 2,565, forward strand.
TCAAATGATTTGGAGTGAAAACGACCGTTTGTTTCCCTTTGATGAGGGCCAGTACTTTGCTGATTGTGTTAACGCACCGATGTTAGTGATCCCGAAAGTTGGTCATGCACCACAGTTTGACAACCGCAAAGCGTTTACAGCGGCCGTAATGAAAACGGTGGGATAATTTCTACTCTTCAATAACATGCATCACCACCCTAAAACCTACTTGAGGTGAAGGTGTGTAAAGTAAGTCAGATTGATAATCGTAGTCGTTCCAATGTGACATCCAAGATCCCCCTAGAATAAAATCATCATCATCAATCAATTCTGCGGCATTCCCGAAACAATTGTATAGCCCGTAATCATTTGGTTCAAAGGCATCAACAGGCGCCAAGACTTCGTAACCATCCAAACCTCTTGTGCTGTTTTCGTCTCCATCCGGATAAAAATAGTCCGGGTAGGTTTTTCCATTTTCGTCGGTTGCGACACCATAATACATTTCATCTAAAGGATGATAGTTTACAGCATAATGCCATGTTCCTTTTTCCATTTTTCGCCAAATGTTTTCTCCAAAATTGTTATAAGGTTCATTTATCCTTTTCCATTCTTGGGTACTGGGTAATTTGAAAATTACCTTTTTATGCTTTCTGTTTGGGTCTTGATTGTATAAATCTGTAAGCCATTCACAAAAATAATTAGCAGCCAAATCGCTGATGTTTACCACAGGATAATTGCTAAAATTTGTTTGATTACTATAGGAATAATAGTTTAAAACATCGGTTACCGATCTCCATAAGCTGTCGTTTGGATAACTGGATCCATACTTTGATACATCGGTATTTCTGATGTCTTCCAGAAAGGCATTGAACCATGAGTTTGGAGTTTCAATCTTGCTTATGTAATACGGGTCAAAAGCACCTGTGACATAATTGGTGAAGTTTTTAGTTGGCTTATTTATGGTGAGTGAATCAACCAATACCAGCATTCCTTCCAAATAGCGGGCATCGATTTCCAATTTTTTCATAGGCTGAGGACGGTATTTTACCACTTCCATTACGTAACGAAATCCCAGCCAACACTCGGGTTTATTGTATTGAGCCGCACTATCAATTCTTAAATTGGAAGCACCGTGAATCCAACCCCCACCTTTTGCAATGCCTTTTTCTGCTATCATTTCTGCAACGTTTCCCGCCATGTTGTATAATCCCAGTTCGTTTGGCCAATAGGACTCAATGGGAGCGGTGACATCCAAGCCGTCATTCAATTGACCTGCAACACCCATATAATCGCCATCGGATCGAACGAAATTAGCTAAAAGTTGACCCGTTTTTTGGTGTCGAATACTTTCTTCTTTCCAAGGGTAAACCGCAAAAGGATGTCCCGCCCTTGCTGCTGCTTCCCATTCTTTTTCTGTTGGCAAACGAAACACAACCTCCTCCAATTCGGCATTATCAACCAATATTTTTGAGTTGAAAATATCGGTCATCATTTCACAAAACAATAATGCTTGCTGATAGGAAACACCAACAACAGGATAATCACGATATGCAGGGTGGTGAAAATAATACTCTACATATTTTTCATTGTAAGTCAAAGGTGACCTCCAAACAAACGTGTCGGGGACCATACTGTAATAGATATCACTATCTTTTTGAGCAGCATAATGCAGCATTTCCTTGTAAGCAAAATTACTCACTTCATATTTGAACATGTAGCTATTAGGGGAATCAATCTTTTTTAGATTAATTTGATTCAAAAACTTTTCAGAGATTTCGGGCTGAGCCCAAGCTGAGCAACTGAAAAAAATAAGGCAAGCCCATATTACGGTTTTCATAAAGCAGTGTATGTTGTTTTCAAAGTCGGAATAACGCAATGATAGCGGAAATGTTACAATTGATGAATTACCTACTTCCTTCTTCGCAACATATTTTAAGTTTATTTACCAAAAGTCAAATGCAGTTCAATAGTATCCCTCGATTTCATTTACTATTTTTGTTCGGAATTCCAAAGACACATGACATCATCCATTGATTTGAAGCAATTGCGTTACCACCGTGCTTATTTACGCATGGCTGCATCGTGGTCTGCATTGTCTCATTGCGAACGTAAAAAAGTGGGCGCCCTCATTGTTAAAGACGAAATGATCATTTCAGATGGGTACAAC
>CANJNE010000156.1 GCA_947475275.1 Flavobacteriales bacterium
CTTATTATGAAAGGATCTTCAGATTTATTTTCAAAAGACTAGGTGGAAATGAAGAATTGGCTGGTGATTTAACTCAACAAACTTTTATTAAAGCAATGGCAAATATTATCAAGTACGAAGATAGAGGTTTAGCTTTTAGTAGTTGGTTATTTAGGATTGCTCAAAATGAGGCACTTATGCATTTCAGAAGTCAAAAAACTTCAAGTACAGTAGCTATTGAAGAGTATATGTTCAAAAATATGTGTGAAGAAGCAAGTATTTCGAAGTACATGACACAAGCTGATCAGGAAAAACTGATAGAATTATTGAATAATATGGATCAAGAACATTTAGATTTGATTGAATTGCGATTTTTTCAAGGTTTAAGTTTTAAAGAAATAGCCGATATTTATTCCATAACTGAATCAAATGCAAAGATGCGGGTTTATAGAATATTGGAGAAGTTGAATAAAAAATGGGGTGAATTGTCATGAGAAAATTTATCATCAACAAAGAAAATAAGCCATTGGAACCAACGGCTGAGCAAATCCAAAAACACAAAGATTTTGGAAAGTTCTATCATGAATACGAAAGGCTCACTAAAAGAGGCAAAAAACCAATTTATCAAGATCCTAAATTGTACCTTTTAATTGTATTATTGGGCGTTGTTTTATTCCTGATTTTTGCGGAGGGAAGCTATTGATATATCGTACTTAATTTTTAATAGATCCAAAGAATTCATTAATTTCATAGCAATTAAGGTGGGAATTGTGAAATTGAATCATTGGTTAACGTTATCTTTAATTTTTGTGCTAAACATTAGTTTTAGCCAAGATATTCATTGGTCCCAATTTAATGATAACCCAATTTTTCAAAATCCTGCCAATTCAGGTTATTTCAATGGGGATTATCGCTTTGTAGGGAATTATCGAGATCAATGGCGCAGTGTTTCTGTTCCTTTTAGCACTTTTTCACTATCAGCAGACACAAAATATAAAAAGAATAATAATATCGGCCTCGGATTGCTTATGTTTCATGATGTAGCAGGTGACGGGCAGTTCAGAACTATTGAGGTACAAGGAAATCTTTCTTACCTCTTTAAAATCACTCAAGATTCGTCACATGTGTTGAGATTGGGTTTAAATTTAGGGCTTAATCATCGTCAGCTCAATTGGGATAAATTCTATTTCGATAATCAATTCAATGGAATTCAGTATGACCCCAGTCTGCCAGCGAATGAGAACTTTCAAACCGACCGTAAAACAAACTTTTCAACTGGTTTAGGAGCTACTTATACCTACCAAACGGATAAAAGAAAATTTTTTACTGCACAATTTGCAGCTTTCAATATCAACCAACCCAACCAAGGTTTTTACAATGAATCGGTCAAAAGAGATGTGAGGTATCTAATGAATCTTCGTGTACAATATCCACTGGGGTTCGATTTTGATTTGTTGCCATCAATTAATTTCTCTCTTCAAGGAAAATATCGAGAACTTTCTTTGGGTAGTTCACTAAAGTATACATTGGTGGAGCGTCTTGGTGTTTACCGAGCACTATATGCAGGGATTTGGTACCGAACTTTAGATGCAGCTTATTTAAGCGTTGGAGCTGATTATCAAAATTGGTTTGTTGGTTTGAGTTATGATGTAAATCTTTCAAAATTAGTACCGGCAAGTAATAATCGCGGTGGATTTGAAATCGCTATCAGGTATATTATCAACACCTTCAAACCTAAACAACTTCTGCATAGGGTATGTCCAGATTATATTTAATTACTATACTATGTATTCTTTTTCTTTCCAATAGTTTTGGGCAGACAAAAATTGGCACCTACCTAAAACATGCTCAAGAAAAATACAAAAATGGCGATTACGTATATGCTTTAGAATTGTACGAACAGGCCATGCAAATTGACTCCAATTCAATTGATATATTGTGGCAATATGCAGAAACTTTGCGAGCGTATAAAGATTATGGAAAGGCTACGGTATATTACAAAAAAGTCTATGACCGAGAAAACGGTCTCATTTATCCTTATTCACAAATATATTATGGATTAATGCTAAAACAAACCGGTAAGTATGAAGAAGCATTGAATACATTTAAAAAAGTCAAATCTCAATTCAAATCTGAAAAAGACAGTTATCCATATAAAAAAGCTGTTAGAGAAATCGAATCTTGTACATGGGCAACAGATTATGTTTCATCCAAAGACTCATTGATCTTCAAACATTTACAAAAACCTGTGAATTCAGAAGACTCGGAATTTGGACATTTGATTTGGGATGGGCAACTGATATTTTCTTCACTCAAAGCGGATTCTATTGGTAGCAATGAAGAGGTTTACACAAAGAATTACAAAACCCAGCTTTATTCGTATTCTTTAAATAATCAAGAAGAGAATTATAAACTGATTGCAGCATTATCTGAACCAGGTAAAAGTATTGGGAATGGTAGTTTTTCCATAGATAGCACAAAATTTTATTACAGCAATTGCGAGGATGACAGCTATAATTATGCCTGTAGAATTATGGTTGCCGAAGTGATTGATACTGTTATTTCAAATATTGATTCACTCGGGAGCATCATTAACAAACCAGGATTTAATACTTCCATGCCGTCAATTGGACAAATAGATAACAAAGAGGTGTTATTTTTCTCTAGTGACCGAGATGGCGGAAAAGGCGGAATGGATATTTGGTTTTCTTACATTACAGATGGCAATCAATACAGTGAGCCAGTCAATTTAGAAGCAATTAATACTTTAGACAATGAAGTAACTCCTTGGTGGGATAATTCACAAAATCAACTTTATTTCTCGTCTTCATGGTTTGATGGCTTTGGAGGTTATGACATCTTTAAAACCTCATATAAATATTACGATTTTACAGAACCACAAAATATTGGATTACCATACAACAGTCAGGCGAATGACTTATACTACTTTAAACATATTGATACATCTTATTTTTCTAGCAATCGCATAGGTGTTAATTATAGCAAAAACCCAACATGTTGTAGTGACATATTTCGTGTAAACTATCCTAAAAAAATCACATCAACTAAAATTGATACGCTAATCATTCCTCCTGTAATTGAAAGTTTATATGAATTGAGTCGAAGACTTCCACTAACATTATATTTTCACAATGATTGCCCTAATCCCAAATCATTAGATACTTTGACCAAAATTAATTACATAGACGGTTATAAGGAATACCGTGCGATGCTGGAAAAATATCAAATTGAATTCACTTCAGGAATGGATTCCATTAAGGCACTATTGGCGAAAAAGGAATTGGAAGATTTTTTCATCAATTACGTTGACAAAGGAGTAGAAGATCTTGCCTTGTTTAGGGATTTATTGTTAACTGAGCTTCAAAAGGGAGCAAAAATTAACGTTTTGGTAAAAGGATTTGCAAGCCCCTTAGCTAAAACAAGTTATAATGTTAAACTCACTAAACGCAGAATTTCTTCATTGGTAAATTATCTGAGTGCTTTTGACAATGGTATTTTCAAACCGTATATCAAAGGAACCGCAGAAAATGGTGGTAAGGTAGTATTTACTATGGTCCCATTTGGGGAGTATACCGCTAACAAATCTACCAGTGATGATTATTATGATCAAAGGAATTCTGTATACTCAAAGGCTGCGGCAGTAGAACGTAAAGTAGAAATTCAGAGTATAAGTTATATGGAAAATGACAAAATATTTCCATTAGCAGCTGAATCAAGTATTTATGACATAGGTAAAGTTAGTGCACAAAGTATAATTGAGAAATCATTCAATTTTCAAAATTTAACTTCAGGAAATGTGGAAATCGAAAGCGTAACTTCTCCTTTGAATATTGTTACTTCAGAAATTTACTCAAAAATAATAGCTGGAAAGAAATCTGGATCAATTAAAATAATCATTGATCCAAAACAATTAATAGGACTTCAAATGGTTTATGTTGAAGTTAAAATCAAAGGTTACTCAGAGACTTTAAAATTGATGGTTACCATGGAGGTTGAATAGCCTATGACCTTATTGTTTCCGCTATTTCAATTAATTCTTCTTGAGATAAGTTCATTTTTTCTTTACCAAAATCCATATCAGAAACACTATTTATTGGAATAAGATGTATATGAGCATGAGGAACTTCGAGACCTACCACTGCAACTCCTATTTTTTTACACGGAACAACATTTTTGATATTCTTTGCTACTTTTTTAGCAAAGACCATCATTTCTCCAAGTAAATCATCATCTAAATCGAATATGTAGTCAATTTCAACTTTTGGAATGACTAAAGTATGCCCTTTACTCAAAGGCATTATATCTAAAAAAGCCAAGAATTTCTCATTCTCAGCTATTTTGTAGCAAGGAATTTCACCACTTATTATTTTAGTAAATAATGTTGGCATTATCTGTTGATATCGATAATTTCGAATTTCATTATTCCATTTGGCGTTTGCACTTCGGCAATATCACCAACCTTCTTACCCAGTAAACCTTTACCAATAGGAGAATCAACCGAAATTTTCTTTGCTTTTAAATCTGCTTCATTTTCAGCTACGAGAATATATTCCATCTCCATGGCATTGGTAACATTCTTAATTTTTACTTTCGATAGAATGAAAACTTTGGAATTATCAATATTCGTATTATCA
>CANJNE010000157.1 GCA_947475275.1 Flavobacteriales bacterium
AGAAAAAGAAGTAACAGTAGTCGATTTTCTAATAATACCCGTTGTTGAAGCCCCAGTTGGGGAAACCGTTGCCAAACAAAAATTAAACTCACAGTCTGCAACTAAACTTGTGAAAGTTGATGGCGTATTCGTCCAATCCGAATTAAGTTTTCTAAAATCATTATTTAAAACAGTTAACTGTGATTGGATTTGAGCATCACTTACATTCTGAGCAGTGGTATTGTATAAAACATGCACTACAACTGGAATGTTGATTACAGCCTTTTCTATATTTACTTGCCCAGAAGCAATAGCATTAGAAGTAAAGTTTTCTATTTCTTGTAATTGAATTGCATGATTTGGATTTTCTTGAAGCAAACGTTCATGATTTTCCATTGTGTGACAAGAACGCTGCGCAAAAGATAATGCACCTACAAAGATGCAGAAAGGCACAAAAATTAGTTTTTTCATAGTATTAATTTGAGTATAAATTTAAATAAATTGATTTTAAACTTTTTATCAATCTTAGAATTTTATCATTTTGTTTTGCAGGGTTTTAGTATCGTCTAAAATTAGCGTATAGGTATAAATTCCTGCGCTTAAATTATCAGTGTAAACCGCTATTTTTCCTTCACCGCGTTCATCTACTATCATTGAATTTATCAATTTGCCTTGATCGTTATAAAAATCAAGCTTAGCATTTTTAATCTCCTGTGGAATATAAAAAGGTATGTTGGTAAATTCGGAAAATGGATTTGGTTCATTTTGACCAAGAAAAGCCGTTTCTCCTGAAAGTAAAATTTCACTGGTAATTCTGTTTTCTATATTATTTGGCTGTTGAGGATTAGCATTTAGTTGACATAGAAAAGGCAAAATATTTGTCAAACAATTCTCTAAATCAGTTAACCTTGTATTCAAATCAAAGATGACATTGGACAAACTATCAATTGTATTTAGGTTGGTCACATTTGAAATGGAAATTGAATCAAGATTTGCAACTTGAGCTTGGTACCCTTTTACTAAAATCGGAATGAGGGCTTCATAGTTCAAAGTTTTATAATCAAAGGAAGGCACAGTAACATTTCCCAAACTATCTAATTGCTGAGGATGCTCAACTATTTTTACAAGATCTGGAAGCACTTGTTCAACCTCTTGTGCAATTAAACCATATTGAAGGGTATTTGGGAAATGCATATATTGTGCGTTACCCGTTTGCAAATAATCATAGGTTACTGGATTCAGATTAAGTAGCAATTGGTTAACATTCTGAATTGGATTAATATTGGTTTTAAACTGAGCGTCTGAAGGAACAGAAGGGGCTCCTGTTATAATCGGCCCAGCAAAGTATCCAGCCCAAATTTCAGCGCCTATTTGAGAAGAATTAGCTTCCGCATATACACCTATGGCGCTTGTACCTTCGTTGGCATAAAACGCTCCTCCAATATTTGTTTTTGTTGCATTTTCAGCGACTGCATGCACACCGTAATTATTATCAATGGTTTGGCTTTCAGCATAAAATTTACCTCCATAAACATTTCCATTTGAATATAATGAAGAACTGAATCCATATATACCAACAGTACTTTGTATGCCATCTGCAGCATATCCAGTAACTCCAGATACATAATTACCTCCTGAGCTTCGTCCCACAACACCAATTGGAACATCTGCATTTTGAGCAATTCCGATTACGCCACTTCTTGTTCCAATACCATATGTGGAAGCAACAGAATTCCCAAATATAGCATTCGATTCATTTTCATTAAAAACGCTTAGTTTATGTGGAACAGCAGAAGCAACTCCCCCGATTTTTATATTTTCGGCTAGGCTTGACGATCCATTTGTGCTGAAAAAAACATTCTTATTGTTCAAGGGCAATTCCGTATCATGTTGAAGAGGGTTTGTTCCCCATTCTAATGTGTCACCATTGAGATAAACGCCATTTTCAGCGATTAAATTAATGGATCCTATTGAATCAATGCTAATCCACTTTAGGACTCCAGAATTGTCTACCATAACAACTTTGTTATCAGCAGCCCCAGCAAGGTTCTGTGTGTTAGGTAAACTTCTTAATCTGATATTACCTGCTACATCTATTCTTTGTGTTGGCATATTCGGAAAACTCAGCCCAACACCTATATTTCCAGTTCCAGAAAACACAATGTTCTTTCCAGAAAGCGCAATTTCTCTATTGTTTTGTAAAGGTGCTGTTTGAAAGAAATTGTACGCTTCACCAAATTGAACTACATTATTATTCAAAGTGCTGCCATTATTAGCGGTAATGGTTGGGCTAGCGGCTGGAAGATTCCCCCAAGAACCATTCCCTAACAATACCTGGTTTCCATTACCAGTAAATTCAATTTTCTTGATGCTTAAATCATTCGAATTTCCATTACTTACGCCAACAATAAGCGCATCCGCGTTACCAGTAGTTACATTTCTAACGCGTAAATCTCCGTTAACATCAAGGGTGGCTGTTGGATTTGTTGCAGCATTGATTCCAACCCTTCCATTTTGCGGAAGAATTTGTAAGTTTCCTTGTGCGTTTGTTTTGAAATCTGTAAAAACACCGGAAAATTCATTGCCAAATGTTAATCGAAATTGCCAATCTGTATCAACAACCTCCAGCCTTCTGCCTGCATTTGAGTTTGTTGCATCTTGTTGTATCCCAATTCTGAAAAAATTATTTGTCCCTATAGATGCGGTCACCAAGCCATTTCGAGCAAATTTAATCTTTCCTATTGAAGGATTCAGTGCCTCAAAATATAACCCCTCCCAATTTCCATAGGACTCCAATCGTGAGGCTTGTCCACTAATTTGACCATTACCACCGAATACAATGTGTGTTTCATTTTGCCCATTTGTAGAAGAAGTAAATAAGTCCAAATTTCCTCCTGTATTGTTTGGTAAAGGATTGAATACCCTGAGACCATTTCCCAAATTACCTCCAATTAATGTCGATAAATAATTTCCTTTAGTAAAGGATGCCAGTTTTTGAGAATTGGTGTAAATGAATATTTCAGAATCGAAAAAGGTTCCTAAAATATTGTTATTTACTGCAGGGCCGGTGTTATAGTTTCCTCCACGGTACCATGCGGAGCCTCCTTGAATAAACAAGGGCGAATTCGAATTGAGTGGATTTCCAACAGGTGTTCCTTGTGCAAAACTATGACATGCTAATAAACACATCAACGAAGTGAAGTAAAGATTTTTATTCATAAGGTTAGTTAGGTTTTACCTTACCAATTGTACAAAACCTGTCAGTTCATTTTTACCTGAAATAGCTTTATAGAAGTAGGTTCCTTCGGATGCCTTATCTCCATTTGACAAATCGCCATTCCATTGAGCATTCTGGTCTACGATATGTTGAATTTTGTTGCCCCATCGGTCTATGATAATGAGTTCTGTAATGAAAAACCCAAATTCAAAACAATCGTTAATATTGTCAGCATTGGGTGTGAAAACATTAGGAATGTCCAAAGCAACTTCTTCAAGACTTGCATTGTCTAGGTAAAAATAACACCAATGAGCATATTCGTTTGGGTTGAGAATGGGAATGGTATCTTTCATGGTTGTACTATCTTCGAAATAGCCAATAGTGAGGTATTCTTCATCTCCATCCGCCAAAAAAGTGCCTTCAATCAAGGTCCAGCCCAAACTGTCCATTAAATAACCGTTTGAATTCACAATTTGTGGTACCGCATCAATTCGATTGTAAGTGTCTTCATAATATGATTCTTTGCTAAAAACAGCTCCCAGTTTTTGAATGGTATAAGACGAATTTGCCAAGGAGGCGTTAAAGGAAAACTTGTAGGATTTTCCTTTTTGAAGGGGCTGCAGCAATTTTGTTTGCACATATTCTCGATATTCAAACAGGTTAAAACCAAAACTGAACCAACCGTATAAGCCAACATAACCATTGCCACTCAAAGGTTCTTGTGAACCAAAAAGGTTGACCGGCACGCCAACTACAGGAAAAGTTGATTGCGGAGATTGTGGAGAGCAGACATTAAAATAATCAGAGGTTCCCTGTCTTCTCGGGGCTGTCCAACCTGTGCAATATTCAATTTGCATCAGAGTAGGAATAGAGGTATTGTCTGGACAAATTGAATAAATTTCAAAATCACCATTATAAATAAGGTTTTGAGAAATACCCAAAAAGGTATGACAGCAAAGAAAAAGTATGTAAAAACAAGTTTTGTACAAAAGATAAGTATATGTTAAAATTAGGTAAGTTGTTGTATCACTAAGCCGATACAAAGCTATCAATCAAAATAATGTTTCATAGGCGTTTAATTAAATGAAAAGCAATTTATTACTTTTTGGTCATCGAAAAAAGCCATTTGGTTGAAAAACCATATTCAAAAAGCACTGAAAATAATTATTCCAATTTATAACAAAACGAAAAGGAGCGTGCAGCTTTCGCTGTCACGCTCCCCAACTAATTCCTATTATTTTTAGTTTTTCTTATTTGATGATGATTCTTTCACCGTATGTTGTACCATCGATTTCCGTATAGAACAAGGTGTATACACCACGCTCAAGCT
>CANJNE010000158.1 GCA_947475275.1 Flavobacteriales bacterium
GACGTCAGGAGGTTCTAGACAGAACGGAAATCCGACGCAGTCAAATGTGTTCTGGGTAGAAGCGACGTTAGGAGGTTCTAGACAGAATGGAAATCCAACGCAGTCAAATGTGTTCTGGGTAGAAGTGACGTCAGGAGGTTCTAGACAGAACGGAAATCCGACGCAGTCAAATGTGTTCTGGGTAGAAGCGACATGAGGCGGCACTTTAATCTAGATATTTCATAAATAATTTAAAGGATTTAAATAAGAAAAATGCGAGATAATCCTCGCATTTTTTATTTTGAATTGAATCAGTTAGTTCTTGAGAATATTAATCATTCCCACTTACACCAACATCAACAAAACACTTCTAACGGCTTGTAATTATTGGAAAATGAAGCATCTATCTAATTATCGCGATAGAAATGAGTAGTTTCGTTAGAGGGTCAGAATTTATTCTACAATTGGAATCAATCCTCTCAACCCCATATCCACAACGTTTTCGAATGTTCCTGGTCCAACATCCCATTTACCGTTGCCGTTAATGTCGTTCCACTCAAAACTTTTATTGGTTGAAAGTGACATTTTTACAGTTATATCTTGAGTTTCATTTCCTGTGATCACAAACGGAGCTGCAAATTGTCCAGTGACTACACAGGAACCTGCTGGGATTGGTGATGTCGATGCAATAGGATTTGGAACAGTGGTACCAGGAGCTTGACCGGTTTGTACACCGTTTATTGTTTCAAAGGCCCAGAAACCTTGTAATTTATTTTGATTTAATGTTACTGTTTGATTTTTTACCCAAAATGAACTGATATAATTGTTATACCCAACAAAACTAGCAACGGTTCCCGTTAACGGTAAATTGTTGTAATAAAATTTTACGTCATAATTTTGATAGGAAAGGGATAGGCGAGCCCACTCATAACTTCCAGTTGGAACATCTTTTAAAGGTATTACTAGAAATATTTCTCCAGGGCTTTTAACAATGGCTTTTGAAAAATCAATTGCAGTGCTGCCCCCTGCAGTTGTTTCTGCAGCATGATACAATTTGGCACCGTTCCCTAATGCTGTAAATGCATTTGGAGCCAATTCTAAATAGTGAGCAGATATTAAATTAAACAAAGGATGTTGACCGGAATTGCCTGCAGGAATGGATGCTGGAGTACCCAAATTTCCCAACCGTACTTGAGTAGAATCAACGACTAATTTTATGATTAAATTAGGTTCATTTGGCGCTTTATCCTTGTTACAAGATGTTAAACCAAGAAATAATGTTAAGACCATTAGAATATTGAATTTATTCTTTCTTAACAATGATAGATAACCTGGAAGTACATTTTTCTGAGAATCAAATTGAATTTCTACCATTTGCATTTCAGTAAGTTTAATACAGTTATCTTTTACGTTATGCCGCTTCATGTTGTTCTGATTTAGATTAAAGCTACAAAGAATTCTAAAATGGGCTCAATAAATAATTTAAAATACCCTTAAAAGGTTAATATTTTCGGTTTAATAACTTGTATTTTTGCAATTCAAGGAAACAGAAAATAATGGTCGATTTATCAATGATACAAAACGGAAAGAAGGTTCGAATTGAAAGAATTCAATCTTCCTTTTTGAGACCTAAGCTTATGGAGATGGGTATCCTTGAAGGTGATTGTGTTCAGGTACTTTTTAAAGCGCCTTTTGGTGATCCAATTGCCATACACGTTAAGGGTTACACTTTATCACTAAGAAAAGATGAGGCCGCTTTGGTGAAAGTTTTTGAAGAAGACCATACGATTGGAAATTAGCAATTCATGAAAGTAGGCTTAGTTGGTAATCCAAATACAGGGAAAAGCTCCATTTTTAATTTGTTAACTGGTTTAAGACAACAAGTTGGTAATTTTCCTGGTATTACAGTCGAACGTAAGGTTGGTAGTTTTAGCGCCGATTCTAAAGATTTTAAATTAATTGATTTTCCCGGTACTTATAGTATTTTCCCACGATCTAAGGATGAAAAAGTAGTTTACGATGTCTTGTCAAATCCAGAGCATTCTGAATTTCCAGATGTTTGTATTGTGGTAGTCGATGCTTCAAATTTGGAGCGAAATCTTTTATTGTTTTCTCAAGTTTATGATTTACAAGTTCCGTTAATCATGGCGCTTAACATGACCGATGTTGCAAGAAAAAATAAGAAAGAGATTCAAAGAGAAGCTTTACAGAAAATGTTTCCATCAGCTCAAATTATTGAAACGAATGCACGAGCTGGATTAGGTAAAGACAGATTGATTGAAGCTATTTTAAATTCAAAAGAACGAAAAGACCCGGATTATTTTTTAGGACCAATTCCTGAAGAAGGAATAAATGATGCTTTGATACAAGAAGCTGAAGCATCTGCGCGATATGAAAAGATTCAAAAACTCATCGATAAAGTATTGGTTAGGAAATTGGAGTCTGAAGAAATAACAATTTCCAAATGGGACCGGATTTTGGTACATCCACTTTGGGGTTATTTTATTTTTGCGGCGATTTTAATGGTTGTATTTCAGTTCATTTTTTCTTTTGCAACCCTTCCAATGGATATCATTGATGGCGCTTTTGTGAAATTGGGATCTTGGTTGCAAGAAGTGCTACCAACTGGCGTTTTTACCGATTTGTTGAGTCAAGGGATTGTGCCAGGAATAGGAGGGGTTTTGGTTTTTATTCCTCAAATTGCTTTTTTATTCTTTTTCATTGCAATTCTAGAGGAGAGTGGTTATTTGGCTCGTGTCGTATTTATTATGGATAGGCTCATGCGTCCCTTAGGGTTGAATGGAAAAAGTGTAGTTCCCTTATTATCGAGTGTCGCTTGCGCAATTCCCGGCGTGATGGCTACCCGTACAATATCCGATTGGAAGGAACGAATGATAACAATTCTTGTTGCCCCACTAATGAGCTGCAGTGCAAGAATACCAGTTTATACCATACTGATTTCATTGGTAATTCCAGATCACTATGTTTTTGGTGTCTTAAATGTACAAGGATTGGTATTGTTCGGTTTGTATGCACTGGGTTTGGTATCAGCTCTTTTGGTAGCCTTAATTTTGAAGAAATTAATCAAATCCAAAGATAAGGGATTCCTTTTAATGGAACTGCCTCAATACCAGAGACCTAAATGGGGAAATGTAGGCTTGACCGTATGGGAAAAAGTGCGCGTTTTTGTTTGGGATGCAGGTAAGATTATTTTAGCCTTGTCGGTCATTTTATGGGCCTTGGCTTCTTATGGACCGGGGAATGAAATGGAGAAAGCGGTAAAAATTGTTGAACATCAATTTGAAAACAATACCAATCTTGATCAAGAAGAAAAGGAAAATCAGATTGCCTCGGTAAAACTGGAAAATTCATACATGGGTATTCTAGGAAAAACAATTGAACCAGTTATTGCCCCTTTAGGTTACGATTGGAAAATAGGAATTTCACTCATTAGTTCATTCGCGGCAAGAGAAGTGTTTGTTGGGTCATTAGCAACGATTTATGCAGTGCATGCAGATGATAATGAAAAGTTGCTTGACCGCCTCAGCCAAGAGAAAAGATCCGATGGCAGCTTAGTTTATAATTTGGCTTCGGGGACATCTTTAATGGTGTTTTATGTATATGCCATGCAGTGCATGGCCACGTTTGCAATAGTAAAGCGCGAAACAAAAAGTTGGAGATGGCCACTATTTCAAATGGCATTTATGGGAATATTGGCATATTTAGGAGCATTTATTACTTATCAAATATTGAGCTGATGCAGATTGTTTTGGTCATATTTAGTATTTCACTTGCTTCGATTTATCTGGGAATGCAAATATATCAGCGCCTTATTAAGAAGGATGCTAAATGTGACGCTTGTGCAATGGGAAAGACGAATGAGCGTTAATTAATATCTCAATTTGATTTGCCTCTTTTCTTTTAGCAACGAAAATCAGGATATGTCTCTACTTTTTCTTGGTATAAATTTGCAGAAATAAAATCTAAGATTCAAGTCCCACTGGTTAACGTGTCTAATATTCATGAAAACCGCAATCGTAAATAGACTTTGTAGGCCTCTCTGTACAATATTTTATCAGAAAGTTGGGTTAGAAAATCTGGTTCGCTTGTTAAGGCTAAAAATTCTTGCTCGGGCAAATCAATTGTATATAATAGTTGCATTAAGCGCGTTTCCCCGTCTTTCATTATTTCGGTGAGTTGTTCTTCAATGGCCCCCAAAATTTCCTCCTTAGGTAAGGGTTCTTGTGAAAATGGTTCATCAAAGAATAACCTGTACGCACCAAAATCCTTAATAAGCTGATGTTGTGTTTTTAGCACGAATGCAGAATTATCAAAGTAGATTTTTATTTCTTGATATGGTATTGCACTGTTCATTACTGAAAGTTAATACATATTTTGAATGCTTTTTATCACAATACAACCTTTTTAAACGAACTTTTCCTGACAAAACAGCTTAAATTATTTAGTTGAACGGTAA
>CANJNE010000159.1 GCA_947475275.1 Flavobacteriales bacterium
ATCCATAACCAAAATCCAAATCCATCAGCATCATTCTCCATTTTTTGCCTGGATAATGCCAGTATTTAATGTTATTTGCTTGCGTATTACTCCAATCGCCATTCCCGTAATAAGTTTCAGAAATAATGTAATCTGCAAAATTTTCAAGATCAATAAGCGAATCTGCAAGTGCAAAGAAAGTTGAACTTATAGGGTCTGCGGCCATTAATGTACTGTACATTTCATTAAATGCATCAAGATTTCCATCATTGGCATTTAGACCCTCTAAATAGTTTTCTGTCAATACATCTGCACTATCAGCATCGTATCCAAAGTTGTTTTCTACCCAATCGTTATTTAAAACTTCACGAAGTTCATATTCTCCAAAATAGCCACCGTTAAGGAAAACAATAACTGGTGTATATGCCATGTAATCACAATTGGTTTCCTTTGTTAACCTTTGCATAAAGGCATCGCGCATTCTTGTACCATCATAATCGTTACCACCATTTCGTAGATTAAAGTCTTTGTATTCTGAAATGAATGGTTTGTCTGGGATAAGCGGATAATTTACTTTATTCATTCCATAATCATCTCTACATTTTACCCTGAAACTTTTCTGAGGTTTAGCTCTTGACCAACCACCATGTATTTTCAAACCAATTGCACCTTCGAATTTTTGAGTGCTATCTGTTGCAAGGTATTCGATGTAAGAGTAACGCTCCCAATCTTCCCAAAAGTTAGCACCAAAATAAGGATAGTTTGTATTATAGTCGGGAGGCCCCAAGACATAAATACCCGTTTGGGTGTCATAAAGATTAAGACTATCTGTGGAAATTGAAATAACTGGCAGTCCAATATAAGCCTCATTAATTAAAAAGGTATTTTTTTCAACTAAACTTGGTAAAACAGTTTGCAATGGATCGAAACATCTTGCAGACAGAACCCTTGTATTTGTTATAGTTATGGAGTCTGTATACAGTGCTGATGTTTCAGTCGGTATGGAACCATCCAATGTATATCTGATATCTACGTTAGATTGCAAGCTTGAAAGTGCCACTTTGAAACCACTTGCATATATTCCAGCAGGCTTTGAAACCAATGGTTTATCGAGAAAGGAACTGTAGCAAGTACTTGGATTAATTACTGCAGGAGTTGGAGTAGGTGATATGCACCATCCTGAAGGAAAATTAATGAGAGAATGATTTACAGGAAGACTTGTTAATACAATACTTCCAAGTAAGTTACCCGCAGGATCACAGAAGAATAGGTTGTCACCTGTATTCAATGTAAAATTAGTATGCCAGTTGTTATTTGGAACCAAATTCATCCAAGGTAATGTATTAGAAAATGTTGTGGTTGTTCCTGAAAAACCTGCTGACAAATAGGCATTACTGGTCAAATCAGTAGATGTCGCTGTAGTGTTGTGAACCTGAATAGCTAATACATTTTCACCTGGTACCAGTAAAGTGCTATAAACTGAAAACGGAACTTCAAAGTCATCAATTGCAAGTCCTTGGTATCCATTGGCTTCATGATTTGTGGCTAGCGTATTAAAAGCAGTTAAGTTTCCAACCGTTCCTAGATTTCCACGAGCGATTTCTGTACCATTCAAATAGGCTACAAATCCATCATCATAGTCCATATGTAAAATCAATCGCTCTATTTCGGCAATATTATTTGCAGTTAAATTGAAGCTTTTTCGGATATAAACACTAGTTGCCGTAGGAATGGTTGTTCCATCGTCCCCATCACCAAAACCAATACCGCCAACACCTGTGTTCCATCCGGTTAAGGTTGTTCCTGGAAGTCTCCAAGCCGGCGCAGGCTCTGCTGTTGGTATAAGATAAGTCCATGTTTGATTGGCTAGGATCATAGATTCATAATGATCGATTGAAGGTGTCCTGTTCTTCCCACTCGCAAATACCAGTTTATGTTCTCCGGCACTTAATATTTCACTAGGGCATTGCCATTTTTGAAGGTTATTGATGTCGTCACTAAACCAATATCCGTTCAAGTCAACATCTTGGGTTCCATTATTTCTAATTTCGAACCAATCCTCATATGAATTGTCTTCATCAGTAATTGTACTGATGTTTGTGGTTGAAATTTCACTTAATTCCACCTGGGCTGCAGAAATTAAGCTAATTACAGAAAATACTGCAACAGCGTAAAGTTTTTTCATAGATTCAATTTGTAATTTTAGGTAGTAAATTTACATATAAATTGTTTGTTAATAATCAATTAACATTAAATAAACTTGTGTTTAAACAATTGTTTATGTGTTGTGTTGACATACTGTAATTTAAAATAATCGAGTATGAAAAATTATGTAATCTGTTTGGTTTTGGTTTTGAATGGGTTTTTGAGTAATTCACAAACTTTGACAGAGAAATCCCAGCAGTTTTTCAATGTGAATAAAAATCTTATGCTTGGTTTAGGCTCTTGGTCAGTAACAAATTTTATTGGAAGTGGGGTAGGTTGGGCAGTAGGTGACAATCAGCAATGGAAATCTTTTCATCAAATGAACGTGTTTTGGAATGCTGTTAATTTGGGACTTGCCGTTCCAGGTTATATTAAAGCAAGAAAATCGATTGCATTTGTCGATGATGCTGCTTTTCTAAAGGAACAGCTTAAAACAGAACGTCTATTTTTGATCAATTCGGCTTTGGATTTAATATATATAACTTCAGGTGCTTTGTTGACAAATACTGCCGATAAAAAACCGGAATTTGAGGGACGTAATGCTGGTTTTGGAAAAAGTATAATATTGCAAGGTGGGTTTTTATTGGCTTTTGATGCAACAGCATATTTCATTCACCGTCATCATCGTATAAAAGGATCTAAATCTGGTTTGAGCGGCATGAATTTTTCACCATATGGCGCTGGATTAAAAGCCATATGGACTTTTTAAAGTAATCCGTTTTCTCGTGCATCGAAAATTTCTATATTTTCGATAAAAATTTTAATATGAAAAAACTGCTACTTTCAAGTTTTGCCGCATGCGCTATTGTTTACAGCATGTATGGGCAACTTTCACCAAAAACGATTCAGGTTGGAGCTGTTAATCGAAACTATTTAGAATATCTTCCTGCTGGATTAGATCCCTCAAACGAGTCACCATCATTGGTTTTCATTCTTCATGGTATCGGAGGAACCAATTCTCAAATGGTAAGTGCTGGGTTTAATAATATTGCTGACACTGCCAGGGTTATTGTCTATTACCCGCAGGGAATAGGTAATGCATTTGGTCAAACCTCATGGAATAATGGAACTTTATTGGCATCAACGGTTGATGATATTTCCTTTTTCAATAAAATAATTGATTCTGCAATATTCAATTATAATGTTGATCCAAGTCGCGTATACATCACTGGTTTTTCCATGGGTTCTATCATGTCTCATCATATGGCTTGTGAAATGAATGATCGTTTTGCTGCTATAGGATGTATGGCCGGTACGATGCCAACTTCCGATATTCAAAACTGTAATCCGGCTTATGCAACACCTGTCATTCATTTGCATGGAACAGCCGATGGAACTGTACCATATGATGGTGCGGCTTTACCTTCTTTAAGCCTGGTTCAAGAAACAATGGATTTCTGGACAAATGTTCATGGTTGCGATGCGACATACGATTCCATTGGAATGCCCAATTTGGCTAATGATGGAATTACAGTTGATCGGTTCATTTATTCCAATTGTAATCCCTTAGGTTCAGTGGAATTGTACCGTATGAATGGAGCGGATCATATTTATTTGTACCAACCAGTGAATGACATAACAGAAATGATTGAAATTTGGTGGTTTTTAAACAAATGGTCGCATCCTTCTCCAGCTGCTGCTCATGTTAATGAGATGTTTTCCAATTCATTTAAAATGTATCCTAATCCTGCGGAAAATTACCTATTCATCAATGTTCAAGAAAATGCTCAGTATGAAATTCACCAGATGAATGGTGCAAAAGTACTTTCAGGTTATTTGCTTAACGGCGAGAATCAGATTAACTTAAATTCACTTACTTCAGGTGTATATGTGGTAAACGTTGCAGGTGTTAAAAAACGCCTTATTATTAATTAATTAATTTTTAAATTTTTATGATTCTTAAATCAATTTGTACTTCAGTATTAATTTTTGTAGGTACACAATTAAATGCCCAAGATTGCCCACAATTTAATGGGGAAAATAATGGTAAGCCAGTGAAGGTTACTTTTTATACTGAGGCAGATGCATGTTTCACAATGACTCAAAATGGAACTGTTTTAAATGAATCTGAATCAAAGCGCGTTGTTTTTTATATGGATTATGGAACTGTAAAAACAAAAGTGAAATTATCAAACGGAACAGAGTTAGAAAAATCTGTTATTGTTGGTAATACAGCTATCGCAGCAGTTACTATGGAAATAACTTATAACGAGAAAAAAAATACGTGGGA
>CANJNE010000160.1 GCA_947475275.1 Flavobacteriales bacterium
AGCAAAATTGGAAAACAACAATCCTGTGAAATCAATGTTGGGATGCGGCACAAAAGCTTCAAAAGTAAACATGGGGATTTACAAATATGAAATTGTTTTGTACGAAAATGATTATTCTGAAAACATCGGGTTGCTCAAACGATAACCAAATCTTTTTAATTTTTCTTTCTTGTTATATGTAAATGCAAATTTCGTTTTGTGGGCTATGAAAACTATTTTATCATCCCTACTACTTTTCAACATCCTTACTTATAACGCTCAAGAAATCCTAGTTGAAGAAATTCGTATCGAATGTGGAAATGAATATTTCTCAGAAACTTCTTCCTCGCAGCCTGCACTAATTGTAAGAGGTAGGGCTTCTTGGTGTCAAGATGGATATATTTATTCTATTGTAAGTGTTGGTGACTCAGTGAAAGTAAAAGCATTTCTCAATGGTTTGCCTTTTACAGGAACAACTGTCGATTATGATTCTTCCGGAGCGATGATTGGTAAATATGAATTTAAGAATGGGATTATGCACAATTTGCAGACTTTTTATGTTGATGGAACTGTTAAAACAGTTTTGAATTTTCAAAATGGTACGCCTAATGGTAAACACATTGTATTTTATCCGAACGGCAATATTGATCGAGAATTCTCCTATAATAGCGGTTTATTGCATGGGGAAATTCGAACTTATGACACGGACGGAACCTTGGTTTCCCTTTCGAATTATAAACACAACGTAATGGATGGCCCTTTTTATCACTATTATTTAAATGAAGTAGATTTACCCGCATGTTACCAAAGAGGTTTTGCTATCAATGGCGTTGAAACCATTACAGAAGATACCTGCAATTAATCACTCGAAATCTAATTTTGTAAAACATGATGAAATAATTAAAGTACATTATTTATTGGTGAATTGTTTTGAAGATTCTATTTTCAGTATTTTTAGGTCTTAAATTATAGTACCATGAAAATTCAATTGATATCAGCATTGTTTACCTTATCAAGTTTTGCTTTATTCGCACAAAAATCTTCATCTACTTTTGTAGATAATAAAGCCCAAGGTGATGATGAAAAAGTTATTTATGATGGGCATTGGGCTGGGTTTGACATTGGCTTTAATACCATGATGAGTTCCCCTTTCAAGCGTGATTTCGATGCCAATCCATACTGGGAAAACAACATAGCCAATTCTCTTCAATTTAACATGGGGATTTGGGAATATAAAATTCCGATTGTACGTCAATATTTAGGAATTACAACAGGAATGGGCTTTAGCATTTCATCCTATTCTTTTAAAAACGATGCAAAAAATTACACCTTACAGTATACGGCCGATTCAACCTATGCTCAAGTTTTACCTGGCGTAATTCACACTGATACCATAGATGGAAAATTGAGAAACAATAACCTTACACTGGCCTACTTTACAGTACCTTTAATGTTAGAGTTTGCAAGTCAAGAAAGAGAAAAAAAATCATTTTATTTCGCAGCTGGAGTGGTTGCCGGTATTCGATTTGCTGGAAGTTATGTTCAAGCTGGACGATATGAAAATGGTGGGCGTTTTTACAATTCTACCCGCTCAAAATACAATACTAATTTGTTAACCATTGAAGCAACTGCGCGTTTAGGTTACGATTGGGGGGGATTATTCGCTAGCTATAATTTAAATACCCTATTTAAGGAAGGAAAAACAGTTAATGTTTATCCATTTAGAGCAGGCATTACGTTCAATGTAGATTACAACGAGATTTCTGAGGACGAATTTGATTTTGATTTCGAGAAAACGATTGATAAAAGGTATTCACGTAGATAACAACTACTTTATCATATTGGGAAAAGACCGACCATTTCAGTTGGTCTTTTTTATTGCATTAAGCCTCAAACCTATGCCCGCACCTATATGCCATTGACCATTTTGAAGCGCTGTTTTAGGGGTATAATAAAATGGGATTTGTAGCGCAATGAATTTATAACAATAAGTCAATCCGCATCCTAAGGCTGTTGTGACAAATGCATTCTGTGTGGTGCCGCTATCCTTTTTAAATCTCAAGGAGGGCATCATACCTAATAATATTCTCGAATTACCTCTAATAACAGCGATATTGGGTCCAGTAAAATTCAGAAATGCACCTTGATCGACATACCCCCCGACAATAATTCCTTCAAATAGGTATGCCTCTGTTTTTGTGTTTTGAGCTGAAATATTAATTGTTAAAAGGTTTAGAACTGCACCAATTGACCAGAAACTTATTCTTTTTAGGAAATTCATAATGACTTTTTGAGTTTTGACAAAAATAGAAAATCAATAAATCAAAATAGCACTTCGAAATTGTAAAATGATCCTAATCCAATATGATACTCACAATGCCTTTAAGGGTATCGGAGCCAGTTTCAATGATGTAGTAATAACTTCCAACAGGTAAAGCTTCATCTTTGTATTTACCATTCCAAGGTTTACTTAAATAGCTGCCCTTTTCGGATTGATACAATAAGGCTCCCCATCTGTTAAAGACGAAAACTTGATTTTCTGGATAATAGGCATCAATATCTTGAATATTCCAATAGTCGTTAGTTAAATCTCCCTCTGGGGTAAAGGCAGTTGGAACTGTAATTTCGCATTCCAAGAAAGTAATATCAACCACAGTCGGCGAACCTTGGCAACCGAAGGTTGTTTCAGTAACCCAGTATGTTGATGTACCAAGATTTTGAATAGGCAAGTATGTAGCTCCAGTGGCAATATTTTGTGTTAGGTTCTGATCTGTATACCAGTTAAAAATACCTGACATTCCTGATGCCGATAAAGGCTGTATTTCATTGCCAATACAAAATGATCCACCACCAATTACATTAGGTAATCCTGGAATAGGGTTAATTGTAATTATTGCCGTATCGTTTAAAACATTTGAACAATTATTATCGTTTAGTGCTGTTACAATATAGGTGCCTTCAGAATTTCCCAAAGAAATTTCAGAATTTATTGAATTAATAGTTTGATTCGCCCCTCCATTTACATTATAGGTTATTGTCCAATCAGGAGACCCAGATACAGTTGCAATAATTGGGTCAATAACATCACCCTCACAAAATACTCCTCCACCAATTAATGACAATTGTGGAAGTGGATAAACATTAATGATTTGGGAATCTGAAGCCAATGGGCAATTGTTTCCCAAATCAATGCTAGTTGAATAAGTTCCAGAAGTGTTTGCGTTTATCGAATTCATGTTTGAGCCTATATTCCACTGGTTGCCATTTAAATAATTCGAAGTCAATGTGACAGCCCCACCTTCACAGAACGAAGTCGCACCACTCGGCGTTATTACGGGAAGCGGTTCGATCTTAAATAGAGCTTTATAATTTAATCCATTATTGTTTACATAAATCGTATCGCTACAACCATTCGTTGATGTAAAACTTCCGGGTACTGCATAGAAAACTTCCAAAATATAATCGCCTGGAGCATTATTGGTTAAGTCTATGTTATAGTTTTCCTTAGCCCATTTTTGGTCACCCGGGAAAAAGCAAGGTCCGCCGGTAGGGAAACTGCTAGATCCCAAATTGCAAGATTCTTTAAATGGAAGATCAAGAATAGTAAATGTTGGGTTAACAGGAGGATTTGTCGCTGAGTATACAGCATAATGCAATTTTGCACCACAAACATTAGCTCCAGGATCTTTAAATGTCTTCACTTCTCCTCCTCTAAGTATTAAAGTTCCCGAATTCTGAAAGAAAGGTCCGTAATTGTATCCATTCAATAAAATACCAAGAGGATTAATTTGATCAGGAAGTGTTCCCCAAGTTGAGTTATAAAATTGCAAGGTATCGCAATTCTCAACCATTGTGGCTGTTGCAAAAGTGCCAAAACTTGAACAGGTTGTAGGAACGAAGACATTTATAGTGTCTGAACAACCATTATTAGAAGTTACAATACAATAATAAGCACCCGTGCATAAATTAGATGCAGTTGAGTTAGGTTGGTTAATATTGACATTACTTGAATTGTACCATGCGTAGGTATAGGGTCCAATCGACCCCGACGCTGAAATTGACGCAGAACCATTGCATATACAAGATTGTGGAGATGTTCCGACAAGTGACAATGTCAATCCCAGTTGTTGTGAAATGTTTACAGAAGTAGAAACTGCACAACCGTTCGCATCTGTTACCGTGATGTTATATGTTCCAGCTACTAAGCCTGTAATGTTATACGTACCTCCACTCGCTACAATCTCTGTTCCTGCTGGGTTACCTGATGTCGTTCCTGTCCAGCTTACGTTATAGCCTGCTGTACCTCCAGTAGCTGTAATTACTGCTGATCCATTGCTGCCGCCATTACATGAT
>CANJNE010000161.1 GCA_947475275.1 Flavobacteriales bacterium
GCTTTCATAACGCTTTGTTTTGTTTTATGAAGCAAAGAAACATCCCTTAATGCGCATAAAAGCTACATTCTCACAATATCAATTGCAAATTACGTAGTACCAAATAGACACACTACGTAGACCTAACATATACACTAAGTAGTTGTACGTAGAAAACATCTAAATTCGATATTTACCTGCGCCAAACTCGGTTTGACGGTGGGTACGAAAATGACGACTAAATCAGCCATGCTAAGATGAATCTAAGTAAGATTTTAAAATCGATAATTCAAATTATTGTAAATCACCTATTGAATAAATAACCCAATTAAATTTATTCAATACAATACCTCCTTATCAGTAACATCTAAAATGAAATGTTTAACATTTATAGACAACGGTCCAACTTATATCAATTTAAAAATCCATGAATACATATTAAAATTCCAACTTCGAATAAAAAGCAAATATTCATCTAGGAAGCAAAATAAATGTTGTGGAATTAAACATTAAGTCTAAACACTTAGTTTAACTAATGTTTTAATCTGAGTGAAATAGATCAAACTAAAATTACTCCATCCCTCCAGGTTGGCAGCAAGCAGGAAGTTTTTTGACATATTCTTCGGAGGCTTTCATTTCATCAGCATCGTAACCTGTATTGTTGAGAATGGTTTTTATTTCATTAAGACTTATTATAGAAGTTTTGTATTTTACTGTTACCGTATTTTCTACCAGGTTCAATTCTGCATATTTTACACCCTTTGTATAATTTAAGGCGTCTTCGATGCGCTGTTCACAATCGCCACATTGCGCTGAAGTTTTTAATACTGCTGTTTCAAGTTTTTTTTGACTGTATCCGAAAGCTGGAAATAATGCCAGGCTTAACAAAAAGATTGTTATTTTCATAAATCTAATATACGTTATTTTTTGTTTCGTTTAATTGCATATCGAAACCCAATATAAATATTTGTTCCCATTACCGGTCCCCAAATTTCTGTTGCATCGAATGAAGGCCCAAAAGGTTCATTAGCAGCAACAATGGCATCATGCTGTTTGAAATTGGTAATATTTTCAGCGCCTAAATAAAAATCCCATTTTTTGTATATGTAGGTTATTTGACCATTTAACATAGGGTAAACAGAACTGTATGTTTGGTTGCCATTAAGATCTAAACCAGGAAGTCTTGATTTTCCAAAAACAGATAACGTACTATTGAATTCCCAACGTTTATTTTTTGTGATATATCCAAGATTAAGAAAACCACGTTGTTTCGGAATCATAACTTGTTGTTGCAATTTTCCGTCATATTCAGCTTTAACATCTAAATATTTGAAGGCAAGTCGGACTTCGAAGTTTTTGATGGGTTCAAAGCTAAATTCAGCTTGTAAACTATTAGAATAGGATTTGCCATTATAATTTTTAAAAACAATGTCTGAATTCGACGCATCTCGGTCTACAATCAATTGATTTTCAAAAAAAGTATGGTAGAAATCTAGGGTAAGCGTTGCTCTTCTTCTGTCCCATAACCTCATATATTGAACGAAAGATCCACCAAAATTCCATGAAATCTCAGGTTGAATGTTCATAGGTGCAATCCAACCTTTGGAAGTCGCCAAAAGCGATACATTATCTATCAAGTAATTGGGAACACGCCAACCTTTTCCTGCAGTTATTCTTAAATCGGTTTCTTGTGTAAGCAGGTATTTTATATGCATACGGGGTGAGAATTGCCAGCCAAAAAGATTGTGGTAATCTATTCTTGCACCACTAACAGTTGTTAAGCGCATACCTGTATAAGTGTATTCACCAAACATTCCTGGGATATAATCAATTCTATCCGCTTTAAGTGAATCCGCGAGTTGCTGAATATTATTATAAACACCACTGAATCCAAATTTGATTTTATGATCATGATTAAAAATGTTTCCATCATAAATTGCATTCAAGTAGGCTCTCGTTTCTTGTCCTTCGAAAATTCTGTTTCCAAATTTTGCAGAAAGCTCTTGGTATTTTGCATGATATACTATGCCTATAGAATTGTCAGGATTTTTGAGGAAGAATCCAGTTTTGGCAAATGCATCAATATGCCTTGAATCCATTGTTACGCCATATTTTCCATCATTTGCGTTAGGACGAAATCCATTTTGACCTCCAAATTTTTGATCCCAATATGTATTTATGCCAAATTGAGACTCCATTTTATCACCTTGGAAGTTCCATCGGTTCATAAATGCTAAGTTGTTTCCTTTTGGAACATCGCGAAATCCGTCATTGTTATGATCAATATCTCCAAACATGCCTGAAGCATGAAGAAATGAACCGGTACTCCATTTTTCTGATAATACTTGACCTGCATTAGCATTTAACTCAGCCCTTCCAACAGCACTTGTGTATCCATTGATGTACAATTTCTCCATTTCAGCAGGCTTTTTAAGTTCGATGTTAATTAAACCTGCCATCGACTCATGTCCATTCACAACATTTCCCGTTCCTTTTGTGATTTGCATGGATTCGATCCACGCCCCAGATAATGCATTGAGTCCGAATGCACTTTCCAATCCTCTCAAGAAAGGAATGTTTTCCAATTGAATTTGGGTGTAAACACCATCAAGTCCCATCATTTGAATTTTTTTTGCACCAGAAACAGCATCTGTGATATTAACATCTACTGATGCATTGGTCTCAAATGATTCAGATAGGTTACAACAAGCGGCTTTTCGCAATTCTGTAGATGTAAGTTCTTCAACATGAAGCGTTTTCAGGCGAGAAATGGAATGCCCTTTTTCTTTCATTCCAATGACAACTTCAGGTAAAAGTTTGTCTGAATAGAGCAATACATTTAATGAAATAAATTTATCATTTTCATTAACTTCTAAAGTTTCCGATAAATACTTGTTAGCGGAGAAAATTAGCGTATCAGGAAGTTTTTTAGGAAGAATTAATTCGAACTGTCCTTCCTCATTCGTGATACTGTATTCCCCATTTGATTTAAGCGTAATCTTTGCTCCGGAAATAGGTACTTTCCCTTTTTCATTGTAACCAAAAACGACTCCTCTTAATTGGGCATTTGTTGTACTTACGAAACATAAATACAACATAAAAAACAATAATTTTTTCATGACATAAATAATTAAACTGTGTTAAATAAATTAATCGCAGCTCAATGATTTATATTCTAAATATTTGATTTTTAATAAGTAAAAGTTTACCGTAATATTTTGGGGGCGGGTTGTTATATTTTATAATTCTTCCGCAATAAATTCCAGGCAATGAATTTAATATTTCAGGAATTGACACATTGCTTAATGCCAATCCATCTGAATATAAATCAGCTTTATTGTTGAAGTAATTTAGAGATATTTTAAAACATTGATACTCATCCGAGCAACAATCATCCTTGAAAACAGATTTTTGCGATTCAATTTTATTTTTCTTACAACAATCTGGTATGGTTGAATTCGAAACCTCATCTTCACAATGTTGGGTATTATTTATGAAATATGAAGTATAAAGCCCATCCTCTTCGCAGTAATGTTTGAAAATTGACATTCCTACATTACCTATAAAAAGGAATACGATTAAAACACTGAACAAGATTGATTTAATCCATTTCACGAAACAAATTTAAGCGTTAAATTGTCATAACAAAATTAAAATTGAATATGATTCTTGGAAGTTTAAGTTAAGTTTGCAAAAAAGAAAGTTATGAATGTTCCGGTAACAGTATATGCTGAAATGACACCAAATCCCTCAACGATGAAATTCGTTGCTAACAAATATTTATTGATTACTGGCGATTCCGCTGAATTTTCTTCCAAAACTGCAGCAAAAGGGTATTCACCTATGGCTGAAGAATTGTT
Source organism: Flavobacteriales bacterium (assembly GCA_947475275.1). Lineage (GTDB taxonomy): Bacteria > Bacteroidota > Bacteroidia > Flavobacteriales_D > Crocinitomicaceae > M0103. The sequence continues at coordinate 3,840 of CANJNE010000161.1, forward strand.
TAATTTTCCATTTGTGAAAAATGTTTTTATCGCCGCCAACTTTGTTACGATAACCAAAACCGATAATGTTCCTTGGGATTTTATTACCATGGAATTAAGAGAATTCGTTAAAGAATGGGTTGGCAGTGGCAAAGATGTATTGATTCAAATGCCACCGGTAAATGAAGTTTCCGAAGATGAAACCAAACCTAGTAAAGTTTATCTACCATCTGAGTATGATGATGCGATTCGAAATCTTTTGGATGAGTACGTTAGACCTGCAGTGGAAAATGATGGTGGTGCTATAGAATTTAGAGGCTTTGAAGATGGGGTTGTAACTGTTGCCATGAAAGGATCATGTGCAGGTTGTCCTTCTTCAACTGCAACATTGAAAGGAGGAATTGAGAATTTATTAAAATCTCACCTACCTGAGGTCAAAGAAGTAGTTGCTGAAACAGTATTTTAATTA
>CANJNE010000162.1 GCA_947475275.1 Flavobacteriales bacterium
AATTTGAAATTCTTCAATTGCCCAGTTTGGTCATTGATGCATAGCGAATATGCTCCTGGAGCCAACTGATTTACTTGAATTTGTGTTAGTGTTCCAGATAAATCGTCATAAAGAACCAGTTTGCCTTGTCCATCATAAAGCAAATAGCTTACATTTTCATACATGCTTGATTTGATGTTCAGCACATCCGAAGTTGGGTTGGGAAAAATGGTGATTTCAAAATCAGGTGCAAAATCTTCAACACCTGCAAAGTTCCAATTGGTTTGATGAAACCCTTGGGTAAGGTCATTGGTTCCGATTGACTCAGTACTTGTTATTACTTCCCCAACTGTAAAGTCGATACTCCCAATGGCGTTGCTGTATGTTTCACCTTGTGATGAAACCACTTCTTGCGCAGAAAGGGAAATAGTAGTAAATAAAGAGCCAAGTCCGAAAAGTAGTTTTTTCTTCATTCTTGTATAATTTTACCACAAAGTTACTTCCTTGCATACGTGCAAAAAATACTACTTTAGTTGTAGTTTTAGGGATAAAATTTACATGCTTTCTTCTTCTGTGGATCAGCGAGATATTGAAGGTATAAAAGCCAATCCAATAATTGCGGATTTTATAGGAAACCATTGATAATAGATTTTTAAAACAAAATTTTTCGTGAAATTCGCAACAAGTAAGCAAAGGGCTCTGCTTAAATAAGGAGAATCCTTAACTTTGCATCCTCAATTTAAAAATTATGTACAGATCTCACACTTGTGGCGAATTACGATTAACAGACATCAATAAATCAGTTCAACTTTCGGGATGGGTACAACGTTCGAGAGATTTAGGAGGGATGACTTTTGTTGATTTGCGTGATCGCTACGGCATAACACAATTGGTTTTTAATATGGAAGACAATGCTGAATTGTGCGAAAAAGCCAGAAAATTAGGTCGTGAATTCGTAATTCAGATTGAAGGAATTGTTATTGAAAGAAGTAGTAAAAATAAAAATATTCCGACAGGAGAAATTGAAATTCAGGTAAGTGTATTGAATGTTTTAAACCCTGCGAAACTTCCGCCTTTTACCATTGAAGATGAAACAGATGGTGGTGATGAACTAAGAATGCAATACCGTTATCTGGATTTGAGAAGAAATCCTGTTCAGGAGAAATTAAGATTGAGAAACAAAGTTGCTTTAGAAACCAGAAAATATTTGGATTCAAAAGATTTTCTAGATGTGGAAACACCCGTATTGATTAAATCTACTCCTGAAGGTGCACGTGATTTCGTTGTGCCGAGTAGAATGAATCAAGGGCAATTTTACGCCTTGCCGCAATCACCGCAAACCTTTAAGCAATTGCTAATGGTTTCTGGTTTTGATCGTTATTATCAGATTGTGAAATGCTTTAGAGATGAAGATTTAAGAGCGGACAGACAGCCGGAATTTACACAAATCGACTGTGAAATGGCTTTCGTTGAGCAGAATGATGTGTTGAATATGTTCGAAGGATTAATCAAGCATCTTTTTAAAACTGTTCGTGGGGTTGAGTTGGATGAAAACTTTCCGAGAATGACTTATGCAGAAGCCATGGAAAGATACGGTTCAGATAAGCCCGACATCCGTTTTGGAATGGAGTTCGTCAATCTAACTGCTGAAACACAAGGCAAGCAGTTTGTTGTTTTTGATAGTGCAGAAGTGGTTCTTGGAATAAGTGTTCAAGGTTGTTCAGAATACACAAGGAAACAACTTGATGAGTTGACGGATTGGGTAAAACGTCCACAAATTGGAGCTAAAGGTTTGGTTTATGTGAAATGTAATTCAGATGGCACATTCAAATCATCTGTAGATAAATTTTATACTGAGGCTGATTTACAAACAATTGCAGGAAAAGCAAATGCAAATCCAGGAGATTTAATATTGCTTTTGTGCGGTGATCTGGATAAAACTAGAAAGCAACTGAACGAATTGCGCTTACATTTGGGTAATGCATTGGGCTTAAGAAATCCAAATGTATTCAAACCATTATGGGTGCTTGATTTTCCGCTTTTGGAATGGGATGAAGAATCAGAGAGATTCCATGCCATGCACCATCCTTTTACTTCTCCAAAACCAGAAGATATTCATTTATTGGAAAGTAATCCAGGAGCCGTTCGAGCCAATGCTTATGATTTGGCAATGAATGGTGTGGAATTGGGCGGTGGTTCTATTCGTATTCATGACAAAACGTTACAGTCAAGAATGTTCGACTTACTCGGTTTTACCAAAGAGGAAGCGCAAGCACAATTTGGTTTCTTGATGAATGCATTCGAATACGGCGCGCCGCCGCATGGTGGACTCGCTTTTGGTTTGGACCGTTTGGTGGCCACAATGGGCGGTTCAGAATCCATACGAGATTATATCGCATTCCCAAAAAACAACAGTGGCCGGGATACCATGATAGATGCGCCTTCTCCAATTGATGTTAAGCAATTGAAGGAGTTAGGGATTGGGTTGGGGTAAAAGAATTTATTATTGCTAGACCTTCTTTTATATAAAATCGATGATGGTTTCTTAACAAATAGGGTCGCTTAAACAAATCTCATTGACACAAATTGCTGTTTTTTTAATCTACAAGAGTAAATGTTCTATTGTATAATACTGCACGGGTATTTCCTGTTATGCCAATAATTGAAAAAGTAATTGAGGTTCCGTACTTGGCCTGTACAATATAACCACCTCGTTTCTCTGTTTTGGTTGCACAACCAGAAATAATCATTAGTTCAAATGTATCACAACCTGTTCCTTTAATGGTCAGAAAGTTTTGTTGTGATTTGGATAAGGAGGTTGCGGTGTTGCTTCCATTCACATAAATTTCTGCATGAATTTCAGTGGAGTCTTGACTGTAAATATGATTAACACATAAAAACAAACCAAATAAGGTAAAAAAGAACATTCTCATAACTTCAAATTTTTAGATTACAAAGAATGAAATGAAGGTGTTTGGAAAAGTAACAGGAATTCTAAACTAAAAGAAAAATATCATTAAAAAAAATCGAAGATGTTGCATTAAGTTATCTGACTTAATAGGATTTCCTTAATCCAAAAGGATACATCACCTCTTATCCATAAAAAACGCCTTCATCATTTCAGTGCAATCGTGTGCGAGAACGCCATTTGAAACCAAAGTTTTTGGGTGATACAGTTCATGATGAAAACGGCCTGCACCTCTTTTTTCATCTCGTGTTCCAAAAACTATTTTATCGATTTGAGACCAATACAAAGCTCCAGCACACATTACACAAGGTTCAACTGTAACATACATGGTACAACCCGTCAAGTATTTTGCCCCTAAAAAATCTGCCGCAGCTGTTATGGCTTGGATTTCGGCATGTGCCGTTACATCATTCAATTGCTCAGTTAAATTGTGGGATCTAGCAATGATTTGATTGTTTACAACCACAACAGCACCAACGGGTGGCTCGGAGTCTATTCGTGATTATATAGCGTTTCCTAAAAATAATAGTGGTAGAGATACAATGATCGATGCACCATCACCAATTGATGCCAAACAATTAAAAGAGTTAGGCATTGGGTTGGATTAAGCATTTTTTCAAGAATATTAAAACATTTTTGTAGACAAGTAAATGTTGCGATTGCAACTCGATTATCGTCTATTTAAATAATAGTAATCCAATACCAATTGAGAAAACACTAGAATCAATAAGTGCATAAATCCACCATTTGGCATTTGGACTTGCCTTATCGGTGAGAAAGCCAAGTAATAGGAAAATCAAAGCAATCCAAATATTTACCCCAAAATTGTAACTAAATATTGCGAAAAATAAAGAAATAACCAATAGAATATGTCCTGCAACTTTAGCTTTCGTAATACCAAAACGTTGTGGAATCGTTTTTAAATGTTCTGGGTCTTTATCGAGGTCTCGGATATCAAAGGGAATGGTTAAAGCCAAGAAAAAAGTGAACATTCCTACAAAATGAAAAGATGCATTGGGAATTATTAAGTTTTCATTCAACAATGGAAAACAACCAAGTACGGCAACCCAAACGAGTGCAATAAATATTGCTTTTGCGCCTGAGATTTTGCGTAAACGAAATAATTGAATAGGGAAGGAATATAGAAAAGCACAAAATCCGGCTAACAAAAGTACCAGACCAGCCGAAATTGTTTTCAACTCAATTATATATATTAAAATGTAAAAGGCTAAAATGCCTAATACAAAGGTCAGAAACCACAGTAACAATTGATGCTTTTGTATCCAGAACAACCAATCAGAAGGTTCGGAAACCCATTGAATTTTCCAGAGTTTGTCTA
>CANJNE010000163.1 GCA_947475275.1 Flavobacteriales bacterium
AACCGTTACAGCTACGCCAACACCAGCTGGTACCTACAGTTATGCCTGGACGGTTCCAACAGGCGCATCTAACCCAGGGAATGTAGCAAGTTTTTCTGCAACAGTATCTGGTAATTACAGTGTGATTATAACGAATCCAATAACGGGATGTTTGAGTACATCTGCATCTGGAACAGTTACAATTAATCCTGTTCCTGCGGTTACTGTAAACAGTCCTTCATCATGTGGAGGAAGTGTTACAGTTACTGCAACTCCAACTCCTGCTGGAACATTCGATTATGCTTGGACAGTCCCTACAGGGGTTGCGAATCCAGGAAATGTGGCAAGTTTTTCAGCCTCTACATCTGGAAATTATAGTGTTATTATAACCAACCCAACAACAAGTTGCTCCAGTACTTCTGCTAGTGGAACTGTAACAATAAATGTTGTTCCTACAGTAACTGTAAATAATCCAACTATATGCGGTACTACTGCAACGGTAACAGCTACGCCAACACCAGCTGGCACATATAGTTATGCATGGACAGTGCCAACGGGCGCATCTAACCCAGGGAATGTGGCAAGTTTTTCTGCAACAGTATCGGGTAATTACAGTGTGATCATAACGAATCCAACAACGGGATGTTTGAGTACATCTGCATCTGGAACAGTTACAATTAATCCTGTTCCTACGGTTACAGTAAATAGTCCTTCGGCATGTCAAAATAGTCAAGTTACCATTACTGCAACACCAAATCCGGCGGGAGTTTACAATTATGCATGGACAGTGCCTACAGGTGTTACTAATCCTGGAAATGTATCATTCTTCACTTCATCAACAGCAGGTTCATATTCGGTTATTATTACTAATCCTACGACGAACTGTTCAAGTACTTCAGCTTCGGGAACGGTAACAATAAATCCCAATCCAAGTGTTAGTGTTAATAATCCTTCCATTTGTTCAGGTGCGAATGCAACAGTAATTGCAACTCCTACACCTGCTGGAACATACAATTATGCATGGACCGTGCCATCGGGTGCTACTAACCCAGGAAATGTTGCCACTTTCTCAACTGGTACTGCTGGTAACTATGATGTTGTTATTACAAATCCTGTAACTGGTTGTTTTAGTGCAACAGGTAGTGGAACGGTTTCAACCAATGCTAATCCAACGGTAACGGTAAATAATGAGGTGATTTGTCAAAATAACACTGCAACATTGGTCGCAACTCCAGTGCCTGCAGGTACTTATTCTTATGCTTGGACGGTTCCTACAGGTGCGTCCAATCCAGGAAATGTGGCAACATTAAACACATCAACTGGAGGAACATATTCAGTAATAATTACAAATACAGTTACGGGTTGTGCGAGTTCATCTGTATCTGGAACCGTAACTGTAAACAATAATCCAACGGTTTCGGTTAACAGTCCGAGTGCATGTGAAGGTGCAACTGCAACTGTTTCTGCAACGCCAAATCCAGCAGGCACTTATGATTATGTATGGACTGTTCCAACGGGAGTAACTAACCCTGGTAATGTTGCAAGTTTTTCTACATCAGTAGCTGGATCATATAGTGTCATAATTACCAACCCGGTGACAGGTTGCTTCAGCACTTCTGCAAGTGGAAATGTAACTATTAACTTGAATCCAATAGTAACCGTGAACAATCCAATTACTTGTACTGGAATTCCGATCGCAATGACTGCAACAGTAACACCAGCTGGAACTTATAATTATTCATGGACTGTACCAACAGGTGTAACCAATCCAGGAAGTACAGCAACTTTTAATTCTACAACTGATGGTACTTATTCTGTAGTGGTGACTAACCCTTTGACCGGTTGTGTGAGTAGCTCTGCTTCAGGTATTTTAACCGTTAACACAAATCCTCAACCGATTTTTACTTCGGATGTAACGCAAGGTTGCGTGCCTTTGACGGTTAATTTTACAAATCAAACTCCGAATTCAAATGATTGCCAATGGACCATTAATAATGGTGTGCAATTAAATGGATGTGGAAGTGTATCATATACTTTTACCCAAGCTGGTTGCTACGATATAACATTGGAAACAACAACAAATAATGGTTGTACAGGTTCAACAACAATTACCAGTATGATATGTGTTGATGATATTCCAAATGCATCATTCTTTCCTCAAAATACGCCAGTTAGCACATTAGATCCAATAGTACAGTTTATTAATACATCTACAGGTGCGAGCGGTTACATTTGGGATTTTGGCGACAGTTCTGCTATTTCAAATGAAATAGATCCTACTCACATCTATGGTACTTTTGAATCTAACTATCTCGTTATGTTGGTGGCGATTTCGGATGCGGGTTGTGTAGATACAGCATACGCTCCGGTTCAAGTACAGGAAGAGTTGATTTATTATATTCCAAATTCATTCACTCCTGATGCTGACCCAATTAACAATGTATTTGAGCCTGTTTTTGCTAGTGGTTTTGATCCACAAGGTTATAGCTTATGGATATTTGACAGATGGGGAGAAATATTATTCGAAAGTCATAATACCGAAGTTGGTTGGGATGGAACTTACAATGGTTCAATCGTTCAAGATGGAACCTATATTTGGAAAATTGAATTCAAACTTTCAGGAAATGATGGTAAGGTCATGGATAATGGGCATGTGACTTTGATACGCTAGTAGCAATTCGAATATTGCTACCAATATAATATTCGAGGAATTAACGTGTTTGTCAGTGAATAAAAATAGGGTTATGCTAAAAATGAAATTTACCGTGTTGTTTCTATTCATTTTAGGCTTGATTTCATGCGATAAATCGAAGTTAGACAAGGATTTGGCCGGAGAACTTAGAGAGAGTCCTGAAACTATATCTCTAGGAAACAATAAATTGGTTTTGACCACTTATTTATGGCGTGACTTTATGCCTATTGCGGAAGAAAACGGCAGTCCTTTGGCTTGTGTGAATAATTTAACCGATGTAGATAGTAATGCCATTTCGAGTGCAATACTTTTGAAAAAACAGTATGTAATTCATGGCAATGAAATTTGGGAGGCTGATTATACGAATAGCACGAATGAGACGGAATTCATTTTACAAGGTTTTGTAAACGGTGGTCCGAAGTGGGGACCCGATATTCAAGTGGATGTAGTATGTGAATTCGAGTATTTAGGTAATATTTACAGAATATTGGCAAAATCACAAATGATTGAGGCGACCTGGTAGATTGATTCTTAATACTTTTACTTTCATTCTTTATTTTCTGAATTGATTCATTTCAAAGTTATCATCTGAAAAGAAAAGAATACGTTGTCAATATTCTTATTATGCTAAAAAAATGGGTACTTTGTTTTACGGTTATTGTTTTATTTAATCTCAGTTCCTTGGGATTAAAACCGGATAGTTTATACATATCAACACCTGAAGCACTTGGTTTGAAGTATGAATCGACAACAATTAAAACAACTGATTCAGTAAACATCCAAGTTTGGAAAATCCCGGCAGATAGCACCGTTCGAACAAATACAACCATTATTCTCGCTTATGGCGACTCAGGCAACATGTCTTATTGGTTAAATCATGCGGCAATAATGAGCCAGAAAGGGTTTGATATGGTTCTTTTTGATTACAGAGGTTTTGGAAAAAGTGATGCGTTTGAAATGGACCAAAATCAATTGTACTACAATGAGTTCGTAACTGATTTAACAAGCGTTATTAAATGGACAAAAGAACAATATCCGAAAAGTAAAACAGGTATTTGGGCCTTTTCAATGGGTACAATTATGTCAACGATAGCGCTTCAAAATGAAACCGTAGATTTTCTTATCGGAGAAGGTTTTGTTTCAAATCCTTCAGGTATTCAAAAGAAAATACGTGAAGTAAAATCCAAAGAAATCGTTCTTCCTATAGGCTATGAAAACTACCAAGATCAAGTAAAAAATCTAAAATTTCCCATTTTATTATTTGCTGGTTCTCAAGATGTATTCACAACTCAAGCAGATAGTAAACTGATTGCTAAACAACGAAAAAACCGCTCTTTGTCCGTATTTAACGGAGGTCACCTACAAGGCTTTCAAACTATGACGAAAGCATTTTTTGGAGATCTGTATATTGCCAAAATAGAACAGTTTATATCGAAAATTTGAAATCAAAAGAAATGTTTCGATTATCCGTAATAGATTTAAAATCTGCATGTTTTAAAGGATTCTTGCCTTTTTTATGCAGTTGTTTTTTAAACATTTTCTATGCACAAAATTACGCATCAT
>CANJNE010000164.1 GCA_947475275.1 Flavobacteriales bacterium
TGCCCGTGGGATAAAAAACAAACATTCGAAACCTTACGTCCACTAACCATTGAAGAGACCTACGAATTGGCAGATGCCATAACACAAAATGATTTGAATGCCATAAAAGGTGAAATCGGCGATTTGTTTCTTCACATGGTCTTCTATTCTAAACTGGGTTCTGAAACAGGCCAATTCGACGTTACTTCTGTACTAAATGGTATCTGCGACAAACTCGTACATCGTCATCCGCACATATACGGTGATGTCCAGGCAAATACCGAAGAAGAAGTAAAGGCAAATTGGGAAAAAATAAAATTAAAAGAAGGGAAAAAATCAGTTCTCGAAGGCGTTCCTCAATCTTTACCTTCGTTGGTAAAAGCACATCGAATTCAAGAAAAAGTGAAAGGAATTGGCTTCGAATGGGATCATAAAGATCAAGTTTGGGATAAAGTTGTTGAGGAACTCCATGAATTCCGTAATGAAGATTTAGAAAACTCTGATCAAAAAGAAGAAGAATTTGGGGATCTCATTTTTTCACTAGTCAATTACGCCCGTTTTGTGAACATTAACGCTGAGAATGCCCTTTCCATAACAAATGAAAAATTTGTCAAACGATTTAAATTAATGGAAGAATTGGCTTCAATCGATGGTGTGGAACTAAAAGATTTAAACTTAGAAGCAATGGATGTATATTGGGAAAAGGCTAAATCTACATTAAAAGTTTAAATATTAATTTCGAACATAAGATTCATCGAAATGTTTAGTCATATTAATCTTTTATTGAATCAAAAACATTAACTTCACGTCCTTTAAAACGCTATATTATGCTAAGAATCGCGCTGAGTTTAATTACCTTTTTATCACTTACAGGTTTTACCTTTTCTCAAGGTCAGCTAATTCGTGGTTTTGTGCACGATAAAAGCAATGGAGAGGCCCTTCCGTTTAAAAAAGTTAAATTATTGGGTTCCGATAGTTCTATTGTTGCTGGTTCACAAACAGATGTGAATGGCTTCTTTTCTATTCCAAAGATCGGCATTGGCAACTACATAATAAAAATTGATGATCCTGCATATGAAACTTATTTTCAAAACATTGATGTCAAAGAAGCAAAAGGAATTCAAGATTTTCAAATTTACCTCGATAAAAGGAAAATAACGGAAATGAAAGAAGTTAAGATTTCGGGCGAAGCCACTAGAAATAAAGTAGAAGTTCTTATTTCGACCCTTAAATACGGCAAAGCAGACTTAGAACGTGTGCCTGGTCAAGGTGCTGAAAACGATATTGTTGGTGCGATTTCAGTTACCCCGGGGGTAATTACAACAGGTGACCAAGGCGGTCAACTTTATGTTCGAGGTGGAACACCGATTCAAAACAAAATTCTGTTGGATGGTATGACTATATATAGTCCTTTTCACACCATTGGATTTTTCTCTACTTTCGAAACAGAGCTGATTAAAAATATCGACATCTACACCGGTGGGTTTGATGCACAATATGGAGGTCGTATTTCCTCAGTAATGGATATCACCTATAAAGATGGAAACCGTCAGGAAATTGGTGGAAAAGTTTCTTCTTCTCCGTTTTTAGCAAAAGCGGTTCTCGAAGGTCCTATCGGAAAATCTACACCTGAATCGCCAAGCGTTGGTTCTTACATATTATCGGCAAAGCATAGTTTGTTGGATTATACCTCGAAAACGCTCTATCCTGCTATCAATGACGGAAACGGACTTCCTTTCAATTTCACTGATTTGTATGGTAAAGTAACTTTTAATAGCAAAGGAGGGTCTAAGTTTTCGGCTTTTGGTTTTCATAACAGAGATAGTGTAAATTATTCTGTTGCCGATTTAGATTGGAAAGCATCAGGGGGAGGAATGAATTTCTTATTGGTTCCAAGTAGTTCGCCAATGTTAATTAAAGGTCACGTTAACGGAAGTTCATATGAAACTACATTTTCAGAAACTGCCACAGAACCAAGATTTAGTAAAATTGGTGGTTTTGACTTAGGATTTGACTTCACCTACTTTTTGAAAAACGAAAGTGAAATGAACTATGGTTTGAACTTCAATGGTTTCAATACCAGTTTCGTTACCTACAATACTGCTCAAAGAAAAATAGAGTCAACGAATTTCACTACTGAAATTGGCGCTTATTACAATATCAGAATGATTTTAAATCGCTGGGTTGTTCAACCAAGTGTTCGCGCGCAGGTTTATGCATCACTAGGAACGATTTCTCTGGAACCAAGATTGGGTGCAAAATACAATGCGACAGAAAAACTTAGATTTAAATTTTCGGGAGGTCGTTTTTCACAAAACTTTACTTCAGCTTCATCAGACAAGGACATTGTAAACCTTTTTAATGGACTTTTATCGGCACCATCAAATGTACAAGGTGAATTTACTAATCAATTTGGTGGATTAAAACCAATTAAAAATGGAATTCAATATGCATGGCATGCAATTGCAGGTTTCGAATATGATTTAGGGAAAAATCTCATGTTGAATGTTGAGGGTTACTACAAATATTTCGAAAGATTAAGCAATATTAATCAGAACAAGCTTTATGACGATGTGAGCCAGTTTGCTTTAATCGATGATGTATATAAAAAGGATTTCATTATTGAAGATGGTGTTTCATATGGTGTAGATTTTTTATTGAAATATTCTAAAGACAGGCTTTTCTTGTGGGGAGTATACTCGTACGGGTATTCAACCAGATGGGATGGATTTATTGAGTATTTCCCAGTATTTGATCGCCGCCACAATATCAATTTGGTTGGATCGTACATCTTTGGAAAAAAGAAAGATCTTGAACTGAATATCCGTTGGAATCTTGGCTCTGGGTTACCATTTACTCCGAATGCGGGATTTTATCAGGGTGAAGATTTTTCAGGAGGAATTACAACAGATATTTCGACATCCAATCCTTCCAATGTTACAACAATACTTGGAGAATTCAATAGCAAACGTTTACCTTATTACCACAGGCTAGATATAAGTGTTAAGAAGCAATTTAACTTGAAAAACAAGGATGTAATTGAAATGATCGGAAGTATTACTAACGCTTATGATAGAAATAACATTTTCTATGTGAACAGAGTTACTTCTGAAATCATTTATCAGTTTCCTATTTTACCTAGTTTTGGAATCAGTTATAAATTTTAAAGAAATTTAACTCAACCATTTTTCAAATAACTTCCGTTGTGAATGTGTCAAATCTTCATATGGTTTCAGATCATATTCGGCGTAGAAATAACGGTTAACTTCCGGGAGTTCTAAATTTATAAGTTTACCTGCTCTGGCAATCGTTAGTATTTTTTGATCATTATCAAAATAATTCAACCATTTGTCTATTTCTAGGTTGCTAATGTATCCATTTAAAGCTATAATTTCATCACCAAGCATCAAGCCGCCTAAATCTGCTGGGCTTCCCGAATAAATTGAGGTAACAACTGTATTTGTGGCATTGGGCGCATATTTAAATCCTAATCTTCCCATGGCATAACTTTTTGCTGGCCGATGGATAAACTCAATGCCAATCACTTCAAATGCCTCTGCTAAAATAGACTCATAAGGACGGGTTCCATGAATGAAATTATCAAAAAATTCATCAAAAGACAAACCTGATATCAATTCCAATTGTTGTTTATAGTCGGTTTCAGATACACCTTGTCCATTGATAGCGTATTCGAAATAGAGTCTTTTCATAAGTTCATCAAGGCCGTACTTTCCATTTGAAGCTTGAATTAACATTACATCTTTGACAAATGCAAGTAGGCATCCTTCAGTATAAATCGACACTTTTCTTCCAGGCGCACCGGGTGTATAACCGTCCAACCAAGTATCAAAAGAAGAAGAAGCAACAGAATAATTAAATCTCCCAGGGTTATCGAAATGTTTCTGAAGTTGAACTTTCATTTCCTCCAAATATTGATTCAATGAAAATACATTGCTTTTTAATAAAAAGAGATCCCCCATGTAAGTGGTAATGCCTTCACAGATATAACCCAGGCGAGAATAATTCTCTTTTGAAAAGTCATACGGCTGCATTTCTATGGGACGAATGGATTTCACATTCCAAGTATGATACAATTCATGAGAAGAAACTCCTAAAAGCTCCTTATAATAGGATTGAAACAATTCAGTTGAAGGTCCAATAGTTATTACAGTTGAAGCAGTATGTTCTACGCCATGATAAGCTTTATATGGTAAAACGTGAATCAGAA
>CANJNE010000165.1 GCA_947475275.1 Flavobacteriales bacterium
ATCTTTACCAAGTACAGAAAGTGATAAAAAAGCTTTCGCTTTTGATATCTTTCCTTCTAATATGCTTGATAACCTAATCATCTATAAGACAGGAACTCCTGATATGCCTGGTGAGTTTGCAGGTGGAATCATCGATATCAATACAACTGAGCCAAAAGATAAAGATTTTCAATCGTTACAAATCGGAGGTAGTTACAATGCCATTACAACGTTTAAGAATTTCATGACTTACGAAAGCAGTATCATGGATGTTTTCGGATTGGGCGCTCAAAGTCGAGCTATTCCTGATGGTATACCTACAACAGAAACTTTTGCAAGCCTCGATAAAGATGAAAAAGGAGAGTTGGCAAAGAAAATGAATTTTAGTTGGGCAGGAAAAAACAGATTGGCATTGCCAAACTTATCCTTACAATACTCAATTGGAAAAAATTACAAATTCTCAGAAAATTCAGAACGTAGCTTTGGTTGGGTTTTCGCATACTCTTACCAGAACAATCTGTCATTTTCCAAAATTACCAGAAGAGACTATGAAGAACAAGCAACAGAGGTAGTTCTAAAAACAGAATTAGAAGATTCATCTTATACGCAAAGCGTGATGAACAGCGCCATGTTCAATACCTTATTTAAACTCAACAATAAGAATAAGCTACAATTGAAACAAATGTATTCGATAAATTCTGATGATCGTTTCAATGTGAGAAGGGGGGCACGTGAATTTGATAATGACCCACGACAATTTGAACGTTCTAACAATATTTGGTACACTCAAAATAATATTTATACCGCTCAACTTCTTGGTAATCACGATTTGAAAATTGGTAAAATCAATTGGAATCTTGGTTATAGTAATGTACAAAGAGATATTCCAAATATGAGACGTGTGGTGTACAGAAAGTATGCAACATTAGAGGAAGATTCAACGCAACAATATGTAGCTGTAATTCAAAATAATGGAACAATACCAACTGCCGCTGGAAACATGTTTTGGGCAACGAGTGCGGAAAATATTGCAAGTGTGAAATATGATTATTCGCGAAATATTGAATTGGGTAAAACTAAACATGAGATTAAAGTTGGTGGGTTTCACCAATTAAGAAACAGGGATTTTGTTTCAAGAAATTTCGGATTTTCTCAATATAAACCGACAGGTGGAAGTTTTAATAGTTTCGTCTTGTTGCAACCTGCAGATTCTATTTTTCAAGTTCAAAATTTAGGTTTAATAAGCACTGGTATTGGCGGTTTCAAATTGGATGAAGCATCAAATGTAGATGATAGCTACCAAGCATTTTCTTTTTTGAACGCAGGATACGTAATGGCCAATTCTCAATTGCATGAAAAGTTGAAAATTGTTTATGGTGCGCGTTTAGAGTCCTACAATCAACAGTTCAATTATATTGAGTTTGGTTCTAACTTGGCTAAAAACCTTGATACTACTGTGAACGACATCTTACCTTCAGTTAACCTAATATATTCTCCAACCAAGAGAATCAATCTGCGTCTGGCCTATTTCAAAACGGTTTCACGTCCAGAATTTAGAGAGTTGGCACCTTTTGCGTTCTACAACTTCATTCAAGACAATATTCTTTCCGGAAATCCTGAATTACAACGAGCAACAATTAACAATTATGATGTTCGATTTGAATATTTTCCTGGGAAAAATCAAATCATCAGTGTTTCAGGTTTCTACAAGGAATTGTTCAATCCAATTGAGTTAATTAACCGTACAGGAACCTCAGGTGCACCTGAATTATATTATACAAACGTTCCTAAAGTGACCAACTTTGGAGGTGAAATGGAATACAGAATCAATTTTGGTTTCTTATCTAAAAAAGACTCACTGGAGGATAATTTATGGAGCGGATTGAATGCATACACCAATTTTTCATTGATTCGTTCTAATGTTGATCTATCTCAGGTTGTAGGCAGTGGAGACAGCAGACCGCTTCAAGGTCAATCGCCTTACATTATTAACGCAGGACTTAGCTATGCTCATCCAACACAAGATTGGGCAGTAACTGCTTCGTACAATATCATTGGTCAACGTATTTATATCGTAGGTAATGTTCAAGAACCAAGTGTTTGGGAAAATGGAAGACACGTTGTTGACTTTCAAATTTCCAAGACATTTAAAGAAAAATGGGAACTTAAGTTGAATATAAAGGATTTATTGGCGCAAGATTTAGTATTCTTCCAAGATTTGAACGGTAATCAAAAGTTTGACAACGAAAAAAGTGGAAGCACCGCCGCTTTTGATCCAAATAATCCAACTTCAAATGACAAATTCCTAAAAGGTCCCGATAATGTATGGCAAGAAATTCAGTTTGGTCAAACGGTTTCGTTGTCTGTGAAGTATAATTTCGGAGATTAATAGAATTTTCAACATCGTTAAGCAGGGTAAAGCCCTGCTTTTTTGGTTTTAAATAGATCTATTTCAGGGCTTTAAATCTATCTGGGCTTCTTGTTAACATAAAAGACACATTGCTTAATATTTATTTAAATAAAGCATAAAGCTAGTATAACGTGAACCCAAGTTTTTGAATGTTTCTTTGCCTCGAAAATTTAAGTAAAGAAACTATGAAAAAGATTATGATGTTAACAGCGCTGTTCCTCGCAAATAGTGCTTTTTCCCAAAATGCTTTCTGGAATGTCGTCAATTATAAAGGCGCTTTTCCAATTACCGATAACACACCTGCTACAGACTGGACAAACGGCTGGTCAAATTTTGATCCAGAAAATACTGTTTATCCATCAACAACTACAACTGTTTCAACAGACATTACAACCAACACGACTTGGTCTGGTGTAGTTTTGTTACAAAACAAAGTATACGTTAAAAACAACGCTACGTTAACCATTCAACCTGGTACTATTATACGCGGTGATAAATTAACACAAGCAACATTAATCATTACCAGAGGTGCAAAAATTAATGCAATAGGTTCAGCGACACAGCCAATCGTATTTACTTCTAACGAAGCAATAGGTAACCGTAATGAAGGTGACTGGGGTGGACTTGTTATTTTGGGTCTTGCTCGTAACAACCAACCTGGTGGAGTTGCAAATATTGAAGGTATTCTTCCAACTACTGATACGCAATATGGTGGAGCTTTCGATACAGATAATTCAGGGACATTAAATTATGTTCGCGTAGAATTTGCTGGTATTCCTTTAGAACCTAATAAAGAAATTAATGGAATTACATTTGGTTCTGTAGGTTCTGCAACAACTGTTGATTATGTTCAAGTGTCATTCTCTGGAGATGATTCATATGAATGGTTTGGAGGAGCAGTAAACTGTAAGCATTTAATTGCTTATAGAGGTCTTGATGATGATTTTGATACAGATTTCGGTTTTAGAGGTAAAGTACAATTTGCTTTAGCGATCAGAGATAAAGATTTATCAGATGCAGCTGGAGATTCGAATTGTTTTGAATCAGATAATGACGCAACAGGTTCTGTAGCACAGCCTAAAACTATGCCTATTTTCTCAAATGTTACCATTGTTGGCCCAAAAGGAAATGGTACAGTAACATTGCCTGTTGGAGAGAAGTTTGAGAAAGCTTTCCGTTTAAGAAGAAATACTTCAACTTCTGTTTTCAATTCATTGATTACAGGTTGGGAAAAAGGTCTATCTGTTGAAGGTACAGCTGTCGTTGCAAATGTCAATGGAGATTCATTGGTATTCTCGAACAATACGTTAACTAACCTTGTTAACGGAACAAATGCAGTAGTTTCAGCTGGCGTAACGCAATCTTTTTACACTAGCTTTTGGGGTGCTGATGGAAATGACTCAACTGCAACTTTAGGTCAAGTAAACTGGGTAAATCTTTTCACAACTCTTGGAACTGCTCCTGATGCAAGATTACAAGCAAGCAGCACTGCTGCAACAGGCGCATTATTCACACATCCTAAATTCTTCAACGTCGCTATGCCATCAGTTACCGCCTCAGCTACTTATTGTCAAAATGCAACGGCATCAGCATTGAGCGCAACTGCAAGTTCAGGTAATTCATTAAGATGGTATACCCAAGCTACAGGTGGTACATTTACAACAACAACTCCAACGCCTTCTACAATAGCTTCTGGAACTTTCAATTTTTATGTAAGCCAGGTAAACGCTGCAGGTGACGAAAGTATGCGCGCATTGATTACAGTTACGGTAAATGCACTTCC
>CANJNE010000166.1 GCA_947475275.1 Flavobacteriales bacterium
ACTACACCATTGTCAGGACCTGCAAATGGTACGATTACAATCAACCCAGACGGAACATATACTTATACCCCGAACGCCAACTTCAACGGTAACGATCAAGTTGTGGTTCAAATCTGTGACGATGGTACACCGCTTCCAGCGATTTGTGTGAACGATACCATTTTCATCACTGTTAACCCAGTTAACGACAGCCCTGTGGTTGACAACGAAACGCATGTCATCAATGAAGATGGATCAGCAACTGGAGATTTGACAAATGCTGGTGATTTAGACGTTGACGGTAACTTGGTGGTGAACACCACACCGCTTTCTGGTCCTGCTAATGGTACCATTACCATTAATTCAAACGGAACATATACCTACACACCCAACGCTAACTTCAACGGTAACGATCAAGTTGTGGTTCAAATCTGTGACGATGGTTCGCCGCTTCCAGTGATTTGCGTGAATGACACAATTTTTATCACTGTTAATCCTGTTAACGATGGTCCAATAGTAGACAACGAAACGCATGTAACACCTCAAGAAATTGCAGTGACAGGTGACTTAACAAATTCTGGTGATTCCGATCTTGACGGCAACTTGGTGGTAAACACGACACCATTGTCTGGACCTTCAAATGGTACGATTACAATCAACCCAGACGGAACATATACGTATACGCCAAATGCAGGATATTCTGGACCAGACACAGTAATTGTTCAAATTTGTGACGATGGGACACCGCTTCCTGCAATTTGTGTAAACGACACCATTTTCATTACTGTAGACGTATGTTTAACCAATCCAAACCTTGATTGCGATGGTGATGGCGTTACGAATGCAGATGAAATTGCTGATGGAACAGATCCTTCCGATCCTTGTAGTGTGGATTTGGCAAGTGTTTCAGTTTCACCTGCTACAGCTTGGGCTGATTTAGATTGTGATAACGATGGTTTGACGAACGGTGAAGAAGCAACAGAAGGAACAGACCCTTTCAATCCAGATACCGATGGTGATGGCGTAACAGATGGAACTGAAGTGACTGATGGAACCGAACCTTTGGATCCATGTGATTTATTGTTAGCAAGTATTTCTGTTACGCCTTCTGCAGCTTGGTCTGATTTAGATTGCGATAACGATGGATTAACCAATGGTGAAGAAGCAACAGAAGGTACTTATCCTTTCAACCCAGATACAGATGGTGACGGTGTGACTGATGGAACTGAAGTTGCTGATGGAACGGAGCCTTTAGATCCTTGTGACTTAATTATTGCAAGTGTTTCAGTAACACCTTCAGCAGCTTGGACTGATTTAGATTGTGACAACGATGGATTAACCAACGGTGAAGAAGCAACAGAAGGTACTGATCCTTTCAACCAAGATACAGATGGTGACGGTGTGACTGATGGAACTGAAGTTGCTGATGGAACCGAACCTTTAGATCCATGTGATTTATTGTTAGCAAGTATTTCTGTTTCGCCTTCTGCAGCTTGGACTGATTTAGATTGCGATAACGATGGCTTGACCAATGGTGAAGAAGCAACAGAGGGTACCGATCCTTTCAATCCAGATACTGATGGTGACGGTGTGACTGATGGAACAGAGGTTGCTGATGGCACCGAACCTGTAGATCCATGTGATTTATTGTTAGCAAGTATTTCTGTAACACCATCAATCGAATGGACTGGGCTAGATTGTGATGGAGATGGCTTAACCAATGAAGAAGAAGATGATGGAACAGATCCATTTAATCCGGATACAGACGGAGATGGTGTGACCGATGGAACTGAAGTTGTTGACGGCACTAATCCATTAAATCCTTGTGATTACTTGATTGGTAGTATCACTTTAACTCCTTCAGATATATGGGCTGATTTAGATTGTGATGGTGATGGTTTGACCAACGGTGAAGAAGGAGCTGGTGGAAGTAATCCGTTGGATCCTTGTGACCCAAATCCTTGTGACTTGATTGTTCCTGAAGCATTTACACCTGATGGAGATGGAATTAATGATGAATTTGTGATTCTTGGAATTGAAAACTATCCAGATAATGAATTCATCATATTCAATAGATGGGGTAATTTGGTTTACAGTACTACAGGATATCAGAATGATTGGAAAGGAACTGCAAACCAAGGAATTGTTATTGGAGGTGAAGAATTACCAACAGGGACATATTATTATACTTTGGATTTGAAGGTAGATGGCAAAGAACCACTTAAAGGATTCATTTATTTACAACGATAATTTTTTAAAGAGCAATAAAGAATGAAAAAAATGAGATTAATATTAGGTTTAACCGTCATGATATGTTCGGTGTCCTGGTCGCAGCAAGACCCTCAGTTTTCACAATATTTCGATAATACCTTATTTGTGAACCCGGCTTATGCGGGCAGTAAAGGCTTATTAAATGTAACCGGAATTCATAGAGAGCAATGGGTTGGTTTTGATGGTAGACCTCGATCTACAACTTTAAGTGTGCATTCACCTTTAAACTATGAATCAGTGGGAGTTGGATTAACCATGGTGGCGGATGAAGTTGGACCAGTTAGACAAACCATGTTTTATGGAGACTTTTCTTATACTTTAAAATTGAATGATAAAGGTCATAAACTTGCATTTGGTTTGAAGGCAGGTCTAAATATGATAACAACCCAAACAGCTGATTTGACGACAACCGTAGCCTCAGATCCTAAATTAACTCAAAACGTAAGGAACCAAATCAATCCTAATTTTGGATTTGGAATTTATTACCATACACCTTCGTTTTTCTTTGGTGCAAGTACACCAAAAATTCTTGAAAATACTTACGATGGTTCTGAATCAGAAAATAAGGAACGTAGACACTATTTTGCAATTGCAGGGGGTGTTTTTAAACTTTCAAATTATTGGAAACTAAGACCAACAGCTCAATTGAAAATGACTCTAGGAGCGCCTATTAGTATTGATATGAGTGCGGCGGGAATTTATAAAGAAAAAGTATGGTTTGGAGCAATGTATAGGCTTAACGCAGCTTTCGGAGTCTTTGCCCAGTATCAGATTACCCCACAATTTAAGTTAGGAGTTGCTTCAGATTTTGGAGCTAGTGCCTTAAGAAATTTCAATTACGGCACTTTCGAAATGATGCTTTCTTATGACTTTGTTTTCAAGAAGGAAGGAATCAGATCGCCAAGATATTTCTAAAAAAAACAATTATACAATAAAATGAAAAAAATACTTTTTTTACTTGCTTTCGCTTCAATTTTCTCAGCCTTCGGGCAATCTGGAAAGTTGCAAAAAGCAGATAATTACTTCTCGAAATTGGCTTATTCTTATGCTTCTATAATTTATGAAGAGCTTTTGGGGTCAGAAGTTGAAAGTCCTGAAATGGTGGGAAAATTAGCCGTTTGTTATTACAACCTCAATCAAATGTCGCTTGCAGAATCGTCTTTTGCAAAAATGATTCAAACTCCAGCGGCAACAAAAGAGCACGTTTTCTTATATGCACATGCCTTAAAACAAAACGGTAAATATGCTGAAAGCGATACTTGGATGACCAAGTTTAACGATTTAAGTGCATCGGATAAACGAGCGATTTCATTTATTGGCAATCAAAGTTATTTGGATCAAATTGAAAAACAAGGAACGCACTTTACCATCTCAAATTTGGCTTCAAACTCACCGGTCGCAGATTTTGGTGGTTATCCAGGTAATATTAATGGTACTGCATATTTTGTGTCATCAAGGAAAAAAAGTATTCCAATTCAAAACGAATGGTCATGGGACAGTAAAAGATTTTTGGATTTGTATGCTGCATCAATTGACCAAAACAAAGATTTTCAATCCATTGAATTGATTACTAAAAAAGTAAATACGCGTTTTCATGAAGGACCATTGTGTTTTTCTCCAGATGGCAAAAAAGTCTATTTTACAAGAAATAATATTTCAAAAGGAAAAGCAAAAAAAGATCAAAAAGGGATTCAAAATTTGAAATTATACATCGCTGAGATTGGAGCAGATGGCAAATGGCTTAATGAAAAAGAACTCCCGTTCAACTCTAAAGATTTTTCTGTTGGGCACCCTACTTTGAGCGCTGATGGTAAAACATTGTATTTCGCTTCGGACATGCCAGGGGGATATGGCGGTGCAGATTTATACAGTGTTACCATAAAACCTGATGGAAC
>CANJNE010000167.1 GCA_947475275.1 Flavobacteriales bacterium
AGCAAAGTTATAAGCGCCAAAAATACACGCATACACCATATACTTGTTTCATTGCAGCCAGATCGCTTCCTATTTTGTCTTTCCTTATTTTAGGGTATTAAGGAGCTCGTTTCGAAAAATAAGTTTTGATTAAACTTTATGATAAAAGACCTAAAACAAAAATGAGAATGACGCTCTCGCACTCATTCTCATTTCTCTTCTGCTCCTCCTCTTGGGCTCGAACCAAGGACCCTCTGATTAACAGTCAGATGCTCTAACCGACTGAGCTAAGGAGGAATATGTTTCGCTTTTAAAATGAACAATATTTATTGTTATATTCAAAAAGCGATTGCAAATATATATAAAGAATTTGTTTTTGAAATAATTGTACCTTAAAAATCTTCTTCATCAATTGAAAAGTCTTCAATCGAAGCTTCAAAAGTATCTTCACAATCATCTCTATCTACCACATCAACAAAACTTTCTCCTTCATATTTAGCCGGACGTAATATATTTGTTTTTGAGACATTTAAGCGAATTTCTGTTCGTATAAAACCATCTTCTTGTGGATAAGCTTTTGCAAATGGTGTACCTTCTAAATCAACTAATGCTCCTCGTTTTAAGAAATCGAGAATTCTTAGGTTAGCACCTTCTTTTTTCCAAATGGTACAATTTACCCAAGTTGTCTTGGTTTTCGTTTCACCAGTTCGTTTGTCTTTCCAATTTTTATTGTGTGCAACAGGGAAATTTATTGCGATTAATCCGCGTTCCATATTTTTAACGACCGCATCTTTTCCAATATTTCCAATGAGACGCGTTTCAAAAACAGTAGCCATCGTGTGTAATTTTAGTCGTGAATGTATAAAAACTTCCGACAATAATCAATACAAAACGCTAATAATCAAAGTTTTTCTTATTTCCCTGTTTTTAAAATGAAGGCATCTTTAAATCCGTTTGTTTGGATTTTTTCAAGATCTAAGAGTGCCTCGTCTTTAGAACCGTATGTTCCAACCGTATATTGGTATTTGTAAGAAGAGGTAGTATTCAATTTATTTCTGGATACCGGAATACCTAACTGTTTAAATTCGTCCTTACTTGTTTCCAATGGTGTTTTACTCGACATTATTTGAATAGTATAACCCTCACCCCCGGTTGTTGATGCCAAATTTTCTGTGCTTTCAGGTTTTTCCTTTACAAAAGCAATATCTGGGTGTTGGGTGATTACAAAAGAACGAAAGGCATTGTAAATAGACATTGAAATGTCTTCTTGACCATCTTCAGAATTAAGGTATTTTCCTTCATTCTCGTTGGTCATGAATCCGCATTCTATTAAAACACTTGTCATTTCCGTATATTTCAGCACTTGCAAAGAATAGGTTCTGTCCTCAGTATCCTTAACACCTCTAGATTTTCTTCCAGCTTTTTCTGTAAATTGTTTTTGAATTTCATTCGCGAGTTTCACTGCTTTGGTAGAAGTTTTAGAATGCACATGACATTCAGATCCACAAACTCCATGTGCAGCGTTAGCGTTACAATGAATTGAGATAAAGTAATCTGCATTTTCTGTATTAGCAAGATCTACGCGCTCGTCTAATGTTGGGTAGGAGTCGTCTTCTCTGGTGTAAACAATTTCAATATTTTGAAGGTGGTCTTCAATGTAAGCTCCGACTTTCTTCGAAATAATAAGGTTCAGTTCCTTCTCAGATAAATGCCCTGAGTAATTCGAAACATGACCGGGATCGCTTCCCCCATGACCAGGGTCAATGACTAGTTTGATTGTTTTTGATTGTGAAAACACATTAAAACTTGCTGCTAAAAACAAACTTAAAGTTAGTAGGAAACGCATAATAATAATTTTCAATTTTAATTTTTAACTTACTTTGCTAGATGTTAAAATCTATTGGGTTTTGGTAGGTCAACGGAAAATATTTAAAAAGGTTGCAATTTTAGAAATTGGAGGTTCACATGATGAGTGTTTGCTTTCTCAATTTTTTGCTTTGAAATCGATAGGAATCGAAACTTATTTTATTTCTTCGAACCCATTATGGGATCGCAATACTCAGCTTAAAAATGTGGTTGATCATTTTATTCCTTTTGAAATGGAAAAAAAGGGATTAAAGGATTTTTTAAAAATTCGGAAACTCAATCGGTTCTTTGTTAAAGAAAATATTTCTACTATCATTTTTAATACTGCTCAGGGTGCCCATGTTCGTAATTTTAGTCTTACGGCTTCAAAAAAAGTTGAATTTATTGGGATTATTCATACGATCAATAAATTCAAAAAAAGCTTTACACAAAAAATAATACATCGTAAGATTAAAAAATACTTCGTGTTGAATGACTATTTGCTTTCCCAAATATCACCACCAAGTGGAATAGAGGTACGGTCATTTTATCCGCTCAGATTTCCCCACTTTGAAAAAGAAATTTCTAAATCCCAAAATGAATGTTGGGTTATTATCATAGGTGGGGTTGAATTTCGCCGAAAGGATTTATTAGGATCTATAGAGCTCATGGATAAAATTCTTGAATACAAAACACGGTTTGTGTTTCTAGGGAAATCAGATTCGATGCATCCTGATGTAGTTTCATTTAAGAATGCATTACACCAAGGTTCTTTGAACAACAAAGTACTATTATTTGAGTCTTTTGTCGATGAGAAAACTTACGATGCTTATCTTAAAAAGGCTGATTTTATATGGCCAATGGTGCATCCAGAAACCCCAAGTGCTGATGAATATTTCAAAAATCAGATTTCAGGAGCGATGAATATTTCTTTTGCATATAAAATACCGATGCTTGTGCACGAGGCTTACACACAACAATGGCCCGATTTAAAATATGCTTTTTCATACAACCTTGATGGATTCAAGTCAGATTTCCAAAATGCGCAAAGCAATTTAAATGTTATGAAAGAAAACATGAAAGGTGTGGCAAAATTTTCACCGGATCACCAAGAAGAGCGATACCTCAGATTTTTGTTTCCCGCTGAAAATAATCATAAATAATTTTGGCGCGGCTTTCACCAACAGCTTGGGTTAAAGCATCAACATCAAGTTGCTTTATAGCTT
This sequence comes from Flavobacteriales bacterium, assembly GCA_947475275.1. GTDB lineage: Bacteria > Bacteroidota > Bacteroidia > Flavobacteriales_D > Crocinitomicaceae > M0103. Next base: position 3,051 of record CANJNE010000167.1, read on the forward strand.
TAACGGTTTTGAATTTCTTGATAAGTAATTCCTGAGTAGCCGAACCGATTCCTTTAATTTCTGTCAATTCTGATTGAATTGCCGCTTTACTTCTTTTGCTTCTGTGGTGTGTTATTCCGAAGCGATGTGCTTCATTTCTCATGAATTGAATAACCTTTAAGCTTTCAGAACGCTTGTCAAGATAAATCGGTAAACTATCTCCCGGAAAGAAAATTTCTTCCAATTTTTTTGCAATTCCTACAATTGCAACTTTACCACGAAGGTTTAACTTTTCTAATGAATTCAGTGCTGCACTCAATTGACCTTTTCCCCCGTCTATTATAATAAGCTGTGGCAATGATTGATTTTCCTCAATTATTCGCTTGTATCTTCTGTAAATCACTTCTTCCATTGAGGCAAAATCATTTGGACCTTCAACAGTTTTAATATTGAAATGTCTATAGTCTCTTTTACTTGGCTTTGCATCTCGAAAAACCACACAAGCTGAGACAGCATTCGTACCTTGAATATTGGAATTATCGAAACATTCCATATGTATAGGAAGCTCCTTCAATTTAAAATCTGTTTTGATTTGATTTAAAATTCTATCTGTATGTTTTTCAGGATTAATTAATTTTTCTTGCCTGTTGTATTCTAGTTTTCTCTGAACAGTATTGTTTTTAGAGAGCTCTAAAAGTTGTTTTTTATCACCTTTTTGAGGAATTGAGAAAGCAATACCTTCAATAAAGATATTTGTTGCTTGTTCTATCAAAATTTCTTTTGATTCGCTATTAAAACGTTCCCGAAGCGTTGGTAAAACGGCTATTAAAATTTCATCGTAGGTTTCGTCTAAAATTTTCTTTATCGAAGAAGTAAACGAGTGAATAATCGCGCCATTTTTAACACACATATAATTAATGAATGCAATGTTTTCCTCATTGAGGATTGTTATTACATCAACTTCTTTGATGGATGCGGAAACCACGGTTGATTTGACCCTAAAAGCATCCAAAGCATCTATTCTAAGTTTAA
>CANJNE010000168.1 GCA_947475275.1 Flavobacteriales bacterium
GGTATACAAGAGGCTATAAAATTAATGAAGGTAGGCGATAAAGCAAAATTGATTATTCCAGCTCATTTAGCTCATGGAATTACAGGTAACAGTGAAGAAATACCGCCACTTTCGACATTGATTGTTGATATTGAATTAATAAGTGCAGAATGAAATACATAATTATACTGGTGACCTTAAGGATTTTATTTTCCTGTGATACTGAGGTTGTTAACAAAACCAAACCTCAAACGGAATCTAAGAAAATTGTTAATGATTCAATAAACATCCTGGATAAAAGCCATGTTGCAATCGAAAAAAAGAAATTCGATAATGGAATTGTAATTGAGTGGTTTAAAAAAGGTGATGGTGAGGCATTAGGTAAAGGTGATGTTGTGGCAATTGATTACAAAGTAAAATTGGTGAATGGCGAAGAGGTTGATGGAAATCATTTGAGAAGAATGACGTCTTTACCTTTCTTAATTGGATTTGGAATGCAGACACCAGGATGGGATTATGCGCTGAGTCAAATGAAAGTTGGTGATTTTGCTAAAATATTGATTCCAAGTAAACTCGCTCGCGGTGAAGTTGGAATTAAAGGGCTTATTCCGCCTAATTCAGACAACTATTTAATAATAAGAGTTTTAGAAAAGATAAAACCTACTAGAATTGTTGAAGGATGTAAGGTTTGGTTGCTTCTAGAAAATCCAAATAACAAAGTTTTATTCGATGAGAAAAAATCAATTACCATTCATGCAATGGTGAGTTCAGAAACCAATCCTTTCTATATCAATACATATCGGGAAAACAAACCGTTTTCTTTTAAATATAGTGATTATGGAATTGTCCCAGGGCTGAAAAAAGCATTGCTGAAATCAAAAAAAGCTGACAGAATGTATATTGTGGTACCTCCAGAGCAAGCCTATGGAAAACAAGGCTATTTGGATATTGTGAAACCTAATGAGTCCATTTTTTACAATGTTTTTGTAACCGATGTAAAATAATAATTGGGCTTTATTGATTATATTTGGGCATCGCATGAAGTTGGTAATCATTTTTAGGAGTGTTTTAAATAGATTGAATCTTAGAGCAAATTTTATTTTGCTAATGGTTTTCTTTTCTTTTTCAGCGCATTCTCAAACTCCAGTTGATACTATTGATACAGACAATGGAAAAATGATTATTTATTCCAATCGAACTTGGGAATATCTAAAGGATTTAACCTTTAATGGAATATTGAATGAAAGAATTCATGAAATAATCTCAAATAATCCTAATTTGAAATATGTGCAACCATGGGACAATGGTGTTTGCTATACTTCTGGGCGTAAAAATGATCTTTCAAAACTGAAGGATACCTTGTGGTTGTGCGTTAATGATGAGGATAATTCAGAGTTTATTTGTCCTGTAAAAGGTGTAGTAACATCACGTTATGGTTACAGAAGTGGCAGGCACCATAGTGGAATAGACTTAGATTTAGATATTGGTGACACGGTGAGAGCTGCGTGGTCCGGCAAAGTGAGGTATGCAAAATATAATGATGGAGGATTCGGAAATTTAGTGATAATAAGACATTACAATGGTTTAGAAACGTTCTATGCACATTTGAGCAAGTTCTTAGTGGTTCCTGATCAAGAGGTTAAAGCGGGAGATGTTATAGGCTTGGGCGGAAATACCGGTAGATCATTCGGTCCTCACCTTCATTTTGAAGTCCGTTTTTATGATGCTGCCATGAATCCAGAGGAAATAATAGATTTTAACTTAAAAAAATGCAAGGATGAAAATCTATTTGTTCATGCAAGTCTCTTTTTACCTGGAGCAAAACCTACTGATACTTTTAAGGCAACATCAAATAACTCTGTAGTTGTTGAGGAAGAAGTTGATTCAGAACCTGTGGTGCAACCAGCAACCCGTAAGTACTATAAAATTAGATCTGGTGATACCTTATCTGAAATTGCAGCTAGAAATAAAACAACCGTTTCTAAATTGTGCCAATTGAACGGTATAAGTACCAGGACAACGCTCCAAATTGGAAGGAGTTTACGTATTCAATAAATTAACATAGAAGATTTGAAACAACCAAATTATACAAGCCATACAAATCTATTATTGGGGTTCATTTTAGCGATTTTTTTAGTTTCATGTTCCGACTATAATGAAATAGTAAAAGGTGACGATTACCAGCTGAAATTTGATACCGCAAATGATTTATTCGATAAAGCAGAATATCTGAAATCTATTGAATTGTATGAGCAGATTTACCAAAGAACTCCAAAGTCAGGTGAGGGAGAGTTGGCTTATTTTAGAATAGGTAAATCATATTTCGAACTTGGCGACTTTCCCATGTCAGGTTATTATTTGGGAGCATTTACACAGAGATTCCCTTATTCTGTGAAAATAGAAGAAGCCATGTTCTTATCAGCAATGTGTGCTGTGAATAACTCTCCTGAACATACATTAGATCAATATGAGACAGAAATAGCAATCAATTACTTACAACAATTTATTGATGCGTATCCTCAATCCTCCTTGATTGATTCCTGTAATAAGGAAATGGACGATTTGAGATACAAAATTGAATTGAAAGATTATGATGCTGTAAAATTGTACGATAAAACTGAAAATTATAGGGCTGCTGTAATGTCTGCAAATACTTTTCTGAGTGATTATCCTAGGTCTGAATTGAGAGAAGAAATTTATTATCTGCTTGTATATAATTCTTACATGTTGGCTTTAAATAGCGTAGAAAATAAAAAATGTGAAAGAATTGAGGAAACTAAAGAAAGATGTTATAACTTTGCAATTGAGTTTCCAAATTCTGAATCCTCTATCAACGTGCAAAACGTTTTGGAGAAAATGGAAAAAGAATACGAAATTTCTTGTTCGAACAATTAGAAAAAATGAACTTTAAAAACAGTACAGCAGAGCGCTCAACCGTTACCAGAGATACCATCAAGATGGAGAAAGAAACGGGAAATATCTATGAATCAATAGTTATTTTATCGAAAAGATCTAACCAAATCAGTGTTGAGTTAAAGGAAGAACTTACTCAAAAATTGCAGGAATTCGCGTCTTCAACTGATAATTTGGAAGAAATTTTCGAAAATAGAGAACAAATTGAAATTTCAAAGTTCTACGAAAAACTTCCAAAGCCTGTAGCCATGGCTATGGAGGAATTGATAGATGAAAAAATCTACGTTAGGACTCCAGAAGAAAATTAGTTCATGCTTAATAGACGCGTTCTTCTCGGAATTTCAGGAGGAATTGCTGCATACAAAATAGCATTTTTAATTCGACTTTTAAAGAAGTCAGGTGCCGATGTGAAGGTTGTTATGACCCCGGCCGCTGTTGATTTTATTAGTCCTTTAGTTCTTTCTACTTTATCCGGGAACCCTGTTAATATTGAGTTTTGGAACAAGTCTACTGGTCAATGGACAAATCATGTAGAACTTGCACTTTGGGCTGATGTCCTTGTTATTGCACCGCTAACTGCCAATACGCTTTCTAAAATGTCGAATGGGGCTTGCGATAATCTTTTAATAGCAGTTTACCTTAGCGCTAAATCACCTATTCTTGTTGCTCCAGCAATGGATCTCGATATGTATGCGCATTTTACAACAAAATACAATTTGGAACTACTGGCTTCAAATAATGTAAAAATAATCCCAGCAGAAAATGGTGAATTGGCCAGTGGGTTGAGTGGAGAGGGCAGAATGGCCGAGCCTGAAACTATTTTTAATGCCATTTTAGAATGTCTACATCTCAACCAGCAATTCAAGACATTTGAACATAAAAAAGTGCTTGTTACAGCTGGTCCTACCTATGAAAGTATTGATCCTGTACGTTTTATAGGTAACCGTTCATCTGGTAAAATGGGTTTTGCTATTGCAGAAGAGTTTTTAAATAGAGGAGCTCATGTTAATTTGATTACGGGGCCAACCAACTTGAGTTTATCACATCCAAATTTAGAATTGACGCGAATTCAAACA
>CANJNE010000169.1 GCA_947475275.1 Flavobacteriales bacterium
ATTAATATTTCTGCAATTAAAGGCAACAATGAGGCGTCTTCTGAACTTTGCTTACAAAGTATTTTGTTTCCACTCATTAAAACTGAAACAAAATCATGAAAACCAACCAGGGGAATATTCCCTGCCATAACAACAAGGATAGATTTTGAAGATTTTGATAATCCATAAGATGCTTGCCATTGGTTAAGTTTGTCATCGGAAAGGTTAACTGCATGATTTCTAATTGCACGCCAAACGTTTTCTTCAGTAAACCAACCATTTTTTAATCTTTGCGAATTCACGCATAGTTGAAAGCGAGCTATTAATTCATCATCTAAAGGATAAGGGACTGCTACATCGGGTTCTAGATTGCAAACATATTTTAGAACATGGCCTAATTGCGCAAATGATTTTATTATTTCCTCTTTAAACATTGCACAAAATTACAAACAATGATATTTAAATTACTTTTTTGTTACTTAAACAAAATGATTCAGTTTGACGTTATTATATTTGCAAACAAATTCACCTGGTATGGCAATAATGATAACGGACGAATGTATAAACTGTGGGGCATGCGAACCCGAATGTCCAAATAATGCAATATATGAAGGAGGGGCAGAATGGAGTTATGCAGATGGTACTTCTTTAAAGGGTTTGATTACAACCCTAGAGGGAGATAGTATTGAAGCCTCAAATAAGTTTGAACCTATCAACATGGATGTTTACTATATAATTCACGATAAATGCACCGAATGTGTTGGTTTTCATGACGAACCGCAATGCGCTGCAGTATGTCCGGTAGATTGTTGTGTGGACGATCCTGATTACAGAGAGTCTGAAGATGAACTTCTTGCCAAAAAGAACTTTATGCATATATAATTTTATATGATTGAAGTAATTTTTTAATTAAAACTTCTTTCATGTCGTCAAAATTCAACTAACTTTGTCATGGGGTAAGTCTCGTACGACCAGCTCCCTCTTATTCCTCCAGGACGGGAACGTAGCAAAGGTTAGAGGTTGTAGCGGTGCGATATGAGTAGCTTACCCCTCTTTTTTTATCTTCCATTTATGTGGATAAGATTTCATAAATCGAAATCTGAAAAATTTCCTGAAGCATTTCTAGTCTTATTTTTGTAAAAAAACCGACAATGAAATTTTTTATCGATACAGCAAATTTGAATGAAATAAAAGAGGCATACAACCTTGGAATATTAGATGGAGTAACTACCAACCCATCCCTAATGGCTAAGGAAGGTATTACTGGAAAGGACAACATATTAAAACATTATGTCACCATTTGTGAAATCGTTGATGGTCCTGTTAGTGCTGAAGTAATTGCAACTGATGTTGAGGGAATGATAGAGGAAGGTGAGGAATTAGCATCACTACATAGCAATATTGTTGTTAAAGTTCCAATGATAACAGAAGGAATTAAAGCTATAAGGCATTTTTCAAGTATTGGAATCCAAACAAATTGTACTTTAATATTTTCCGCCGGGCAAGCTCTACTCGCAGCCAAAGCTGGAGCTACATATATATCGCCATTTTTAGGACGTTTGGATGATGTTTCAACAAATGGGCTTGATTTAATTGCTCAAATTCGACTTATATATGACAATTATGCCTTCAATACACAAATTTTAGCAGCATCGGTTAGACATCCGATGCACATCATTAATTGTGCAGAAATCGGTGCAGATGTAATGACTGGGCCATTGAATGCAATAAAAGCGCTTGCTAAACATCCTTTAACAGATCTTGGTCTTCAGCAATTTTTGGCTGATTACGCAAAAGGCAATAAATGATTATTGTCTAATTTTAGTTTTTCTTTCTTAAACGAATAAAACTTTTCATTTTTTCGTTTTCAATAAGTACACTTAGGTTATAAAAAATTAATTGCCAATTTTCCTCTTGGTTTTGGATAAGTATTCCGGAACCTCTGCATCCGCCCATCCATGTATTTAGATCCTCATCAAACCATGCAACTGTGCTGTCTTGATTATATTGCCAATATCGATTAGATGGTGTAAAATTCCAAGTTTTTTTTCTTTCAAAATATGGGTTGCAAAATTCAAAAAAATCTTTTTTATTCCATCTTTCACCAGGAGCGGTTCCCATGAATACAAATTGATCATCCATCAAATTAAAATATTCTTCAATATTAGCAATGGTTGCATATTTGTGCCAATTATTTACAATTGTATCTAAATTGGATTGGGCATTACTATAGGAAAGAAAACAAAGAAATAGTATTCGAATTATATATTTCATAACAAATGATTTGATTTTCAAATTCACAAAAAAAGCTGACCTTAAAGCCAGCTTTATAATTAATATGTTTGGTCTATTATTTTTGTTTTTCTAGTTTTTTACAATAAACTACTGCGTTCTTCACATTTACCACTCCTCCAGTAATAGACATTTCAGAAAAATCTACCATTTCATTAGTTCCAGGAAGTGCTTGCTTAGTTCCTTTGTACGAGGCAGCTGAATACATGATTGCATTTTTCACATCCAACATACTCAATTTTGGAAAATAACCTTTTAATAATGCAGCGACACCTGCAACCATTGGAGCGGCCATTGAAGTACCTTGTAAATTTTGATACTCGTTATTGGGAACCGTATTGTATATTTCATATCCTGGAGCAAAAACATCAACCATTGATTTTCCATAGTTTGAAAATTCCGCTGCAAGACTGCCTTCATTATCATAGGTAGAAGCGCCAATAGTAAGAAAATGGTTTAATGACTCAGTTTGAAAATCGTATTTTGAAGTAGGGAAATTAGGTATTTCATCAACATTTGCATTATCATTACCGGCAGCGTGCACAACAAGTACTCCTTTTGCATCTGCATATTTTAGAGCATCATAAACCCACTCAGCATTTGGCGAATAGGACTTTCCAAAAGACATATTTATAACCTGAGCACCATTATCAACAGCATATCGAATTGCCAAAGCCACATCTTTATCGTGCTCATCTCCATTTGGCACCGCTCTTAAAGACATTATTTGAGCATTACTTGCGACACCATCTCCCCCTTTCTCATTTCCTCTCACAGCAGCAATTATTCCGGAAACATGCGTACCGTGCAATGCATCAGGACCCTCATAGTCATTATTGCCATATTTGGTATCGTTAATATCATCAGGATTATCACCAATTAAACTTCTATCGTCATAATCAGGATTCAAATTGTATTTCAGTTGATCATTGTAGTACTTTTTATAGTCTGGATTCGCATCAATGATGTCTTTGTATTCTTTGTAATCTGCTTTCAATGACTTGTAAGTCTCAGTTACTTCTTCTTTAACTTGAAGATACAATTCGTACTCCTCCTGATTTTCAACCTTTAATGCATCAACACTTTCATATTTCGTTTTTAATTTTGCATAAATTCTTGTTTTCTCAAGTCGCGTTGCATCGATATTTTCTCCGTTTGCATTTCCTAAGAAATTCCAACCATGCATATCATCAATATAGCCGTTGTTATCATCATCAATTCCGTTTCCTTCGATTTCATCCGAATTAACCCAAATCTTACCTTCTAAATCTTCATGCTCAACATCAACCCCAGAATCAATTACGGCAACTATAACTGCATTAGGCTTTTTCTTTTTCAACATTTTGTATGCTGATTCCGTTTCCATTCCTGGCCCCTTTCCGTTGTACCAATTAACAGTTTCATCAGCACTTTGAGAATAACTAAAACTACTTAAGCCGAAGGCAAACAGTAAAAAACTTAACTTACAGATTTTTTTCTTCATGGTAAAATAATTGATTTTCGAATGAAAAGCGAATTTAA
>CANJNE010000170.1 GCA_947475275.1 Flavobacteriales bacterium
ATGAAACTCCAATAACTAACTTTCTCATCATTAACGGATTAAAGTGATATTACCGGATCTTGTTTCTTTTGTTCCATTAGTATATGCAACTTCAAGAATATACGCATATACTCCTGCGTTACAATCCTCACCTTTATAAGTACCGTCCCATTCAAAATCACTATCGCTTGATTGTAACATCAAATTACCCCAACGGTCATAGATGAATAAGGTAAATTCTTTTACATCTTTTCCTACAAGTATCGTTAAATTCTCGTTTTCACTCGCACCTATTCCGTTCGGAGAAAAACCTGTCGGTAAGTATATTCCATTAATACACTCAATTCCAGCATTGTTAGGGTCACAAGCGTCGAATGGATCTGTTCCATCTGTAATTTCATCAGCATCTGAAATACCATCTCCATCACAATCTTGTCCAACCAACATAGGTTCTGTAATTGAACCAATTTCATAGCTACATGGATTGGTTAAGCTCGTTCCATCTGCAGTTTCTTGTGCATCTAAAACACCGTCACCATCTGTGTCTACGTTACATCCAGCGAAATTAACATCTGGATCACAAGGATTCAATGGATCGGTACCTGCGGCTACCTCATTACCATCATTGATTCCATCACCATCCGTATCAGGATTGGTAGGAGAAGTCCCTTCTGTTACCTCTTCAGCATTTGTTAAACCGTCATTATCCTGGTCACATGGTCCAGCATTCACATTTGGAATACAAGGATCTGTATTTGCAGGGTCTGCCTCATCGCTTACACCATCATTATCCGTATCTGTTACTGAAGATTCTAATGCATCTATAATTCCATCGCTATCTGTGTCAAGCGGATTTGTAGGGTCTGCACCAATTTCCGCACAATCCAATTCTCCATCAGCATCAGTATCCGGATTATTAGGGTCAGTTCCTGCGGTGATTTCGTCCACATTCAAGCATCCATCATTATCAAAATCCGGATTATCAGGAACGAAGAAAGCTACAATATTTTCAATACCATTAATGTTTATTGAATTGGAATCAGATGTTATTGGGAGCGCCAATGGACCTGTAGTGTATTCCCAGTGGTCAAAAATGAAACCAGGAAGAGGATCAGCCAATAAAATTGTATTGATACCCCCATAATACGATGTAGTCCAAGGGTAACTAGGCGCCCAAATAGAATTCACTTTTATCTCACCTGATAAAGGCGGAGAAACATTGAATGTTACTGCATAAGGTCCGGTCAGCTGATAACAGTCAATCAAACCTTGCTGAAGCGCTGTACACCTCAGATTCATAAAATCTCTTAATTGCTGCACCCTAGATTGCCAACCCGCAAATGTTCCTCCCCATCTCGTTACCTGACCTTGCATTTCGGGAGATATCTCATTAACCATACTATCCAGGAGCGTATTCATGTAATTACACGAAAAATAGGTGTTAACCAAATCTATGTATCGTGTAATGTAATATTGCTCAACGATGGGGTTCTCCGCAATCAGTTTTTCCAATATATCAGTATGCCCTTGGCCTCCTGGATTTGGAAGGTTTTCAGCATTACATGGATCAGCATTTGCAGAAGGATCAGGTATACCGGTGTAGTTGATGTAATGCCCAAAAGTTGCATCCATGTCCCATAACGTATAGCGCCACCTTCTGTGGTTTCCAGCGGTATCGAGACCCCGCCACCAGGCTGTGTTCCAGTTTAACCAATCTTGATTAACAACATAGGAATTGAAAACAAAATAGTCACAAAGTGATTTCCAACTCAATAAAGTGTCAACATTTGCAAAATTCGCAGGCACACTCATGTTGTTGTTAAGAATAAAGTTTCTTAGGTTATTCCAATCAGGCTGTGCATTGGGAGAACCGTAGTCTTGCCAAGTTCCACCCCATGTTTTTAAATAATACAAATGAAATTTATCCTGATCATAATAATAATCAGTGTAATCATGATCATCAGCCTTTTCTCTGATTTCGTATACACCCCAATATTGTCCGTTAACATATACAACACATGGGCGCCATGTTCTTTCATCCAATCGCATTCCCGCACGAATAGACAAGGTGTGAATAAAGGCGTCTCTAATATGTGCGCCATTCTCAAATGAGTAGTTATCACTCGCCGCAGGTTTTAAAATTACACGTTGGAATTTTGTTCTTGTTTTTTCTTGAAAAATCTGATGGTGAATTGCTGCAGCATATCCGTATTGATCTCTCGAAATATAGTCAAATCCTCTCTGACCATAAGACCAAGAGTCATTTCCATGTTTATTAAATTCTCCCTGCCCTTCATCAATAAAGAGCCCATTTTCCTCAAACAATTCAAATGAGCCTGCAACCGGTGTTTGGTTACCACCTAAAAGTGTTCCAACACCCTGGCTACTAACAGAAACGACAGGTAAAGTATGCGTAACATTTATAAAGAATGTGTTCGTTTCAGTAAAAGAAGGCTGGTTAGTACTGAAGGCAACAGCTCTTAAAACGGTTGTTGTTGCAATATTAATTGGACCAGAATACAGCGTTGACGTTGTTGTAGGTGTATTGCCATTGGTTGTATAACGAATGGTTGCTGTTGGATCTGAACATGTTAAAGTAACCGTTTGCGTACCGGTATAAAAACCTGGCGCTAAACTCATCACAGGAGTTGGTGTGTAAAAGTTAATTCCCCCAGTATTATTGGCATTAGGCGTTGGTGTTGTAAATAGTTTCCAATCAACAGCACCATTGGATGATCTTCCCACCGAATGGTCTGATTTAGTTCTATTAACAATTTGTAAAGAATCTACAACAACCCCAAGAGGGTCAACCAAAATAATCCAATCTCCTTCTGTTTGTTGCAAATTGAAATTCGGATGCAACTGCGTTCCATTTACGGTATTTCTTTTGGAACAAAAGGCCATTTTAAATCCATTTGCGGGAATTGAACCACTAGGAATTTGCCATTTAAATAGGTCTGTCGCTTTATCGGAAAGATAATAACCAGTTAAATCTATTGGTGCTGCAGTTGTATTATACAATTCAACCCAATCCTCTCGCTGGCCGTAAGCATCAGTTATTCCGTTCACATTTGAACAGGAATATTCATTGATAACAATTTGTTGTGCTGATATAAACGTTGAAGAAAAAGCTACCGAAAGAAGTAGTACTAATTTTTTCATATAGTTTTATTTTAGTTTTGTGGCAATGTTAACTAAAGCCAACCTCAATATTAACAATTAAAAAATGAATTTGTATATTCGAGACGTTAAATTAGCGTATTTGGTTGTTTTTTGAAACTTAATTTTATAGAAATCAATAGTATTATGAAAAAAATCTTTCTATTGTCAACTTTGTTAGCAGGAGTTTTTATTTTCAATTCTTGTCAAAAAGTCGAAGGTGAAGGCGGACGAGGAAAAATTTCCGGCAAAGTGGTGGTAACCGAGCGTTTTTATGTTCAAAGTAATTTATCAGACTCAATCATATATCCAGGAGCAACAGAAGACATTTATATTGTTTACGGAACCGGAAGCGACATCGCTGATGACAAAGTAGAATGTGGATATGATGGGTCATTTGAATTCAATTATTTACAACCAGGAACTTATACCGTTTATGGTTACAGCGAAATATTTAGCAAAGGGACCAATATCATTAGTAATGATGATGACCATTATACACTTGAAGTTGTTAAACAAACCATTGAGTTAAAAAAAGGTCAGAA
>CANJNE010000171.1 GCA_947475275.1 Flavobacteriales bacterium
GAAAGCTCCTTGCAATTGTGAAAAGCAATTACTTTAAAACCGGCTTTGAATTCAATTTGCCTTTTTAGCCTGTCCAAATGGTTTTCCAATTCAATCTCCTTCTTCATCAAGAGCAAATAAAATAAATTAAAATTAGCGCTTTTGTTCTTTGTGCAAAGATGGAACAAGCTGGAATGATTCAAATGAATTAAATTTTAAATATGAGATTTACATTTGATGCACAATCTAAGAAAAGTAATTTGAGTAATAAAATGGAACGAATAGCAAAGGATATAATTAAGAAAATCTCAGATGAGATAAGCACTCATACAAGCCAACAAATTTCAAGAGTAGCATACGCTTCAAAGATTAATGAATGGCATGCGTATATTTCTCAAAGTAAACCACATTGGGAGGACTTAACATGGAGGATAAAAGATGCCGACGAAAGAGGGGTTTCAGAAGTGCATCTTGGATTTTATTCTGCATGTTCTAGCAAAGAATTAATCAAATGTATTGAGCAAACTGAGTTTGTTGCTAAGGATCTTGTTAGTGAAAGTGTCGACCGAATTCAAAAGTCAGAAAACGGTATTCGAATCATATGGAAAGTGAATCTTATGGATAATACTGCTTTGGAAAAGGTTTACGAAGAAATACAAAAGTTAATAAGTCCAATTGTTTTAAATACATCCCAAATATTGTTTTTGAGTAATTTGGAAAGTACTCAGGTAAATAATGTATATGAAAGTATACTAGAAACAGAAACGGAAATTTTTAACGAGGAAAAAATTGAACAAATTATTTCATCTAGTATCTCAGGCAATTTCCCATCTTCAATACCCCTTGCTGATTTGATGAAAATAAGCACTTATTACGAAACTAATGACAAGTACCTACCTTTATTTCTAAAAGAGATTTTGGTCAAATATGGATTCGATTATGGAGGATTGATGGATTGTGAAGATTACTACAATATTTTTGACGAAGTTGATAATTTAAGAGGTCATTTTCCCGAATTAAACGAAGATGTATATGGGGATATAATAAATTTGAAAAATACTGAATTAAATGATGCTGAAAAGTGGTACCAAACGCTTGCAATTTTATCCAAAGCTCTATCTGATTCAGGAGGTAAATTAATGGCAACTTTAAGCCCATCAGGGGGCAGCGATATGTGTTTTTTACTCTTTTCTGAATCAAAATTCGATATACCAATTGTCTTACTATACCATTTCAATAGGACAGATTTGTGCTGTTCTGGAGCAAAAGAATATTTTGAAGAGTTTTTTGAAGAATATAATAAAGATTATAAAACATTTCTTGTTGAAAAGAATCGTATATCGAATTCAACCATAGATGAACTAGTATTTGAAATCAATGGAAATTATGGATATGGAAATGAGAAAGTACTAGGTGTCGATGAAACGGTTCATAATGCAGCTTTAACAGGTCTAAAAATGGCGAAGGATTATTTATAAATTTTTTCATTGAATTGATAGCTCATTACATACTAAGTTTAAATTCTAAATAAATTATGAAAGAAGATTATATTGAGTTTATAAAAAGGCATTTTGAAGACTGGCAAAATAATGGATTTTGTTCTTCTGCATTGGCATTAAATTCCAAACTAGGTTGTGAGTATTTTTCTGAAACAAATCCTCATTTTTTCACAGGAGATTTGGAGGCTGAATTTGTAATGGTACATTTAAATCCAAAACAAATCAAGGATAAAAAAATAAATAAATTCAAACGATTTTCTGCACTTGAATCAGGAAAAGAAATAGGCGGATTTGGGTCTTTTGATGTTTACCTAAACTACTACGCAAAATTCGGTAGTTTGAAATACGGAGAAAATGCCTCAAGAAAACATAAATCTCCTTTTGACCATAAACAAATTCGTTTTATCCGTCCATTCAATGTGCTTCCGATCAATAGCGCTGACAATTATAAAAATCTTGAAAATGTCATCGATAAAAAACTTCAGATAGAGTTAATTCCTTTTGGATCTGAAAGTTTTGATTATAGGAAGGTAGGCTCTGAAAATTTAATCCAATTTATTGAACCTGTTTTGTCTTTTATATTTTCAAGTAATAGAAAATATGTTGTCTTCTGTGGCCGGGTATTTGAAGGGCTTTTAAATAAATATATTGTCAAGAAAAATAGAATTACATTTAAGTTAAAGAAAAATGATGGCCAGGAAACACTTTCTGATTTTGAAATAATTAATTTTCAAATAAGTATTAATGGGGTAATATTCAATGGAGCAATTGCCCCACAATATGCCAAGCAGGGATACCCTGTTGAAGACTATGGTAAAAAAGTGTCTTCACTTTATGGTAAATTCTAGGATAAGATATCTTACTTTTTATTCAATTATCTGATTTATTGATTACCAAACCACAATACCAAACCCTCAAGGCTGAAGCAATTCAGCCTTTGTTGTCTTTATGAAAAATGCGATGCATTAAACTAAAATGTTTGGATTTACGGGCAACCCTAAATTTTTCTATGTAAGCATATTATAACTAACTTCGCGCCTGCAATTTGAAGTTATGGACAAACCCGCGTTTTTATATGACCACGTTGTGCGACATGCATGGCATCGCATTTCTCGAATGTACAACCATATGGCAGCGGATCAAGAATTAACCATGTCCATGGGTTTTATTCTTCTAGCAATTGGTAAAGAAGGTATCCTCAGTACCCAACTGGGTCCAAAAATGGGAATGGAACCCACATCACTTTCCAGAACACTCAAATTGATGGAAGAACGTGAACTTATTTTTCGTGTAATTGATAAAAAAGACAAGCGAAAAGTTCACCTTTACCTTACAGAAATTGGAATTACTAAAAGAAAGGTAATCCGCAATTTTGTTGTTGGCTTTAATGAACGCATCTTTCGTGAAATTGCCCCTACTAAAATGAAAGCATTCTATGAAGTCGCTGAAAAAGTAGATAAAATGATCGAAGAAGAATTGTTCAAACAAGCACAGGTGATCGATGATGATGATTTGGAGTAGTTTTTCCAGTAAAAAGTCTTTTAATAAATAATATACTTCCAAATCATTTTTCCCCCTTTACGTAATTCGGGTTCAAACATTTCTTAATTTCAAGTTTTGAATTCGCTACCAACTATGGCAAAAAACAAACGGTTTAGGAAGATATTCCGATTTAGTTTAATTTCAATTTTGATCTTGTACATTGGCGCTTGCGCCTACATGTATTTCATGCAAGAAAGTTTCATTTTTCATCCAGAGACAATAGAACAAAATGTAACAATTGACATGGGTGTTCCTTCTGAAGAACTCACATTTTCGGTTAATGATTCCCAACTTAATGGAGTTTTATGCAAGGTGAACCAACCTAAAGGTTTGATATTCTTTCTTCATGGTAACAAAGGCAATGTGCTTTATCAAAAAGCGGCAGCCAAGTTTTATACCGATTTAGGTTACGATTTCTTTACGTTCGATTACCGTGGTTTTGGAAAAAGTACAGGTGCTTGTTCAAGTGAAGAACAGTTTTTTGAAGATATTCATGCAGTCTATGAAACTCTGTCCAAAAAATACACCCAGGATTCGATCACGGTTATTGGATATTCTCTTGGATCTGGTCCCGCAGCAATGATTGCATCCAAAAAGAATCCTAAAAAACTGGTCTTAATTGCACCCTACTTTTCATTGAAAGATATGACCGTTCGTCGATA
>CANJNE010000172.1 GCA_947475275.1 Flavobacteriales bacterium
AAAACAAATTCGGTGGCGGCGATGATACCGTGATTTCCTTCCAATCCAATATTGATTATGTGGGATATAAATGGATTTCCGATTTATTTAATGCAATTGTTCAAAAACGCGTCCTCTGGATAACATATACACCTTTCAATTCGCCGTCATTCAGCTTTGTATTTCATCCCTACTATTTGAAACAATACAACAACCGATGGTTCGTCTATGGATTAAATCAAGAGTTAGGCATCTATACCTGGAACCTCTCATTGGATAGAATTGAAGATATCAATGAGGCCAAAATCCAATATGAAACTTACGATTTCGACTGGGAATATTACTTTTCAGACATCATTGGCGTTACGCGTTATGACAAACAAGTCGAAAACATAGAACTGCTTTTTAATCACAAAAGGGCAAAATACGTTGAAACCCTACCCTTGCATGAAAGTCAGCGAGGAAATTGGACTGATGACGGATACCACGTTAAATTGAAACTCATTCCTAACTTAGAGTTGGAACAAGTCATTTTGTCTTTTGGTGAAGATGTGGAGGTTTTGAAGCCTGAGCATTTGAGAAGTTCGATTCGTTCAAGAGCGTCCAAATTGGTAGAAAAATACAACCAATAATTTCCTCAATTCAACCTGGTATCAAGTATTTTACAAGCTTCTCGGAAAGCTTGTTCAGCAGTATAATTTCCAAATCCGATTTTTAGGGCTGCCCCTAGAAATTCATTTAAATGGTAGTGATTCACGAAAAAGTGTCTTCTTATTATTTCTAAATTCAAATCTTCCATTTCATGAAGTAAGATAGACGATTTTGAAAAAGTAGATCCATCCTCTAAATCCAAATGAATAGATGCCCAAAAAACTGTACTTACATTGAGTTTAGCGTAATAAGCTTGAACTTCATTGCGCTTGTCCTCTGGAATGTGTTGATACGAATAACTTCTAAAATGCAAACATTGATATTCAGCTTGGTAGTCAATGTAATAGCCCATTGTACCATGCTCAAAACCAAAGCTGGTGTGAATCAAAACCCGCTTATCGGTGTCTTCTATAATGTTGTATTTAATGTTATCCATCTCCAAAAAAATGGCTAAACTTCTTTTAACATTGGCGCGTTGTTCTTGTACGTTGTTCATGATATATAATTTTATAAATTCTCTAAAAAAACACAGGCAAACCTTGCTTTAAAGCCTGTGTGTGCACCTTTTAATCAACAAGGTTTAACTGTTTGCAAGCAGTGACAGAGGTGCTTTCATGCTTGGTTGATTAGACCTTTTAGCTGGCACAAGCAGCGGAGTTGGGCCCCTAGAGCCTTACTTTATCTAGGCTTCATCTAGGAGATCTCTTACCCACAACCCATTTAGTCAGGAAATGCTTCGAGGGTATCACCCTACCTGACAATTCGTTTTCCGATTTCATTTCTTATATTTTCTATTATTAAAGTAACTTGCTAATAAATAAGAATATTATCCAAACTTTTTTGATACGTTTCTTTTGATTGCAATCCTATAATTTTTTCAACCACCTCATGATTGTTCATGACCAAAACTGTTGGAAGGTTCATAACACCAAAATTGGTAGTAATGTCTCGTTCCTTATCGACATTTACCTTGGCAACAATCACTTTATCTTCATATTGCGCTGCCAAATTTTCCAAAGTTGGAATTAAACTTTTGCAAGGACCACACCATTGTGCATAAAAGTCCAGCATTACCGGTCTATCAGATTTCAAGACAATATCCTCGAAATTTTCCTTTGTCAATTCTACCATCATGTTTATTCAATTTTGGTTAATTATTCGATAATTGCGTTTATAATTATCGCGAACAAACAAAGGTTATTTTATTCTGTGCAATAGTTGTGCACCGCTATAATTGATTACAATGATTGGAAATAATTTCAATGAATCTTTCCAATGCTTTGATAAAGAAAAGGACGTCGTCTTTGGTCATTTGTTTTTCAGCATTTTCAACCTCTGAGTCATGTGCGAGAAAATTTCCGAAAGTCCGAAGTGTGTGCATGTAACTGAGCATCCAAGTAGATAATTTAAATCGATGTAATTCTTTAACCATTTGAGATAGCGTCATGAAAGAATCCGACTTGATAACCGACTTCAAAATGGCCTCCATTGCTCTTCGTGTAAGAATACCGAGTTCATAAAATCGGATATCATCTTGAATTATTCTACGTGAAAGTTCATCAATTGAATTCACAGCGTTCCATCCGTATTGGGATTTTAATTGATTCAATTTTAAATAAATCACATCCAAATTTGCTGCTATGTCGCTATTTTGACGCAATTTCTCTAAGCGATCCGGAGTACGATGTAAAAGCGTATTAATTTCGTTATTAATGAATTCGATATACTCAATATTAGGATGCACGAAATAAACGGTTTGAACCGAATGGATAGTCTCCAAAAGTTCTTTTGATTTTTTAATAAGCAAAGGCATCACGACATTTACATTCACCCCTTGCAAACCAGTGCCTAAAAATGGAAGTGCAATAGTATTGACAGAAATGCCTTTTTGTTGAAGCACAGAAATTACAGCAAGTAAGTCCTGAAGTTGCGCTTCAAGCAGATTTTCGTTGTTTGCATTATAGTGCATCCCTTCAAGACAAATCAAATAAGAAAAAGCATTGTTTTCAATTTTTTGTGAAACCCATGAGTTCAATGAATCCCTAAAATCATAAAGTCTTGAATCAAACAATTCTCGAACAACAATATCACAATTCGATTCTAGTGAATGAATTAGAGTCCCTTCTATTGGGCTATAATTCCCACTAAAAGCTGAAATCACAATAACATCTACTTTCCATCCCAATTGAGAAAGGTCATCATGATGGATTTCAATGGCCTTAAAACCGCTATTTGTAGAAATGGGAACTATATTATGAACAGACATGTCGTTGATTTAATTGGGGTAAAAATATCAAATTGTTATTGTTTTTCGTTTTAGATAACGAAATCAATTCTGATAAATGGTTCAGAAGAAGATATTGGGTGCTGTGCTAATACATTGCATAACAGGATGCCAACTTTGTGATGTCAAGCTTAAAGAAAATGGAAGACTGAACCATATTTCTTGCTGAAACAATTTTGGGATTCATTTTAAATCAAATACTTATGCACACAGCTTGGATTAAACAATTTACAGAGGAAGATCAAAAAGTAAATTCACATACGCTTTTTAAGTTTGAATGCGCATATTCTGCATGTGACCTCTATGCCATAAGGGATTTAATGCATCCTGAGGGAAGATTCTTTGAGAGGATGAGTCGCGATAGGGCATGCGGATTCTTTCAAAATGTTTTCTACGGAAGAGAAGGTACCAGTAAAAAATTCAATTTAGAGATTTGTAGAGGAATAACAACAGATGCGATTCCAGGTGAAAATGTTGTCGAATTCAGAAGTTCCAATTTTGATCCATTTGCAGACGATATTGCAATGCTAGATAAGGAATTAGGTGAATTGCCAGATAAACGCATTCAAGAAATCGTTCATCGATTTGCCTTTTCTTTTAAGGATCATCTGATTTATACGATTCGAATACCTCTCTCCTATTCAAGTGAAAAGACAAGACTTACATTGAAT
>CANJNE010000173.1 GCA_947475275.1 Flavobacteriales bacterium
CATTGACTTCCTTACCATTGGTAAGACGAACCCTTGCTACTTTTCGCATGGCAGAATTTGGTTTCTTTGGAGTTGTGGTATAAACCCTAACACAGACTCCTTTACGCTGTGGACATGAATCAAGTGCAGCAGACTTACTCTTTTTGACTACCGCAGTTCTTCCTTTGCGAACTAATTGTTGGATAGTTGGCATAAAATACTCTTAATTTAAAATATGTAAAATTCTCTCAAACGCTCTTTGAGGGGTGCAAAGATACTAGATTAATCTTATAAAACAAGTGTAAATCACAAAAAAATTGATTTTTTCACATTTTAATGTTTAAATCTCATTTTTTGTTTGGCAAAAATAAGGTGTCAACCCATTGAAATAATGAGGGATAAAAGAAAAAAATTAGAACAAGGCTAATGAATTAATTTCTGTAAAGCGTTGTTTTTACAGCTTTTACAAGTCTGTCTACATTTGGAAGCGCTTCATCAATTAAAGTAGGAGAAAACGCAAATGGAGTATCGGTTTGTGTAACTCTAAGAACAGGAGAATCTAAATAATCAAAAGCATAACGCTGCAAATGATATGCGATTTCAGATGAAATAGAAGCAAGTGGCCATGACTCTTCTAGCACAACACAACGGTTTGTTTTTTTAATAGATTCAACAACAGTTGTGTAATCGATTGGGCGAATTGTTCTTAGATCGATTATTTCGATAGAAATCCCTTCTTTTTCGAGAACTTCAGCTGCCTCATGCGCTACTTTAATTATTTTACCAAAAGAGACGATGGTAACATCCCTTCCTTTGCGTTTAATATCGGCAACACCAATAGGAATGATGTATTCACCTTCTGGAATTTCACCTTTATCACCATACATTTTTTCAGACTCAAGAAAAACGACAGGGTCATTATCTCTAATCGCTGCCTTTAATAAACCTTTGGCATCATACGGATTAGATGGTGTAATAACCTTCAAACCTGGCACATGAGCATAAAATGCTTCAAATGACTGAGAATGTGTTGCTGCTAACTGACCCGCGGTTCCGTTTCCACCACGAAACACAATAGGACAGGAATATTGACCTCCCGACATTTGTAACATTTTAGCTGCGCTATTTATTATTTGATCGGCCGCAAGAATCGCAAAATTCCATGTCATGAATTCAACAATTGGTCTCAAACCGTTCATTGAGGCACCGACAGCTATTCCAGCAAAACCCAATTCGGCGATAGGTGTATCAATAACCCTTTTCGGGCCAAACTCATCAAGCATACCCTGAGAAACCTTGTAGGCACCATTATATTCTGCAACCTCTTCCCCCATTAAAAAAACGGAAGCATCATTTCTCATTTCCTCACTCATTGCCTCACGAAGGGCTTCTCTAAACTGAACGGTTCTCATTTTATTTTGTAAAAACAATTATAGCTGCCAAAAATATAAACAAATGCGAAGATAAGCAAGCCTGATAAACCTCAAATTAGTTTTAGGGAAAAATTCAAATCATAAGATTAGCGGCTGTCAAATTACTTTAGTTTTTAAATTCTATTAATTTTGTTCCCATAAAAATTTTAAGTCAATGAATATACTTGTTTGTATTAGTAAATCACCGGATACTACATCGAAAATAGCATTCACAGATGGGAATTCTAAATTCGACGAAAGTGGTGTTCAGTACATAGTTAATCCATACGATGAATGGTACGCTTTAGTTAGAGCTTTGGAATTGAAAGAAACACTTGGTGGAAGTGTTACAATAATAACAGTTGGTGGATCTTCTGATGAGGCCGTTATAAGGAAAGCATTAGCAATTGGTGCGGATGAGGCGGTTCGAATTGATGCGGACCCAAAGGACGCCTATTACACTGCAATTCAAATTGCTGAATATGCGAAAAGTGCAAACTTCGATTTAATTTTAACGGGAAAAGAAACCATTAACTATAATGGGTCACAAGTTGCAGGAATGATAGCCGAGGCTTTGAGTCTTCCATTTGTTTCTCTTGCCACCAAACTTGATTTTTCCGGAAGTTGTTTTCAACTCGAGCGTGAAATTGTCGGTGGTATTGAGGTGGTAGAAGTATCAGGTCCTGTTGTTGTTTCTTGTGCAAAAGGGATGGCAGAGCAACGTATTCCAAACATGAGAGGGATAATGGCAGCAAGAACAAAACCTTTGCAAATTATTACAGCTGCTGGAATTGAAGGTCAAACTTTATTTGTAACATACGATCTTCCACCTGCAAAATCAGCATGTAAAATGATTAGTCCAGATAATATGGATGAGCTCGTTGGTCTTTTACACAATGAAGCAAAAGTTATTTAATCAAAATTCATTCTATGACAGTTTTAGTATATTTCAAAGCAAACTTAGGTTTAAGTAAAGTGGCAACGGAAATTGTAACCTATGCAAAAAAAATAGGTGAACAAGTAATTGTATTAACAAATGGTGAGGCTGATGCAAATACATTGGCTCAATATGGTAATTATGGCGCCTCAAAAGTATTATGGGATGCAGACACAAATACTACCGACAATCAGGTTTTATCTCGATTAATAGGTTCAATTGCTGAACAGGAAGGTGCAAAAACAATAATATTTACTCATGACAATATTGCAAAAGCTGTTGCGCCACGTTTATCTGTAAAACTTAGAGCAGGGCTTGTTTCAGGTGCAGTTGATTTACCAAATTCGGAAGGCTTAGTAAAAGTTAATGTTTTTTCGGGCAAAGCAAATGGATTTGTGAAAGTTTCCACTGAAAACAAAATCATCACTTTACTTCCAAATAGTATTCAACCTGAAGTTACAAGTACTAATTGTCCTGTTGAAGCGATCAAAACAGATTCGGGAGAAAGCGCGATAAAAGTATTAACCACAAAAAAGCCTGAAGGTGAAATTCCTCTGCCAGAAGCGGAGATAGTTGTTTCAGGAGGAAGAGGGTTAAAAGGTCCTGAAAATTGGGGAATCGTTGAGAATCTTGCTAAAGCTCTTGGAGCTGCAACGGCATGCTCGCGACCTGTAGCCGATATTGGCTGGAGACCTCATCACGAACATGTTGGACAAACTGGAGTAGCAATAAGACCCAATTTATATATAGCTGCTGGAATTTCAGGAGCCATTCAGCATTTAGCTGGAGTAAACGGTTCAAAAGTATTGGTCGTTATCAATACTGATCCAGAGGCACCTTTCTTCAAAGCTGCTGACTATGGAGTTATTGGAGATGTATTTGAAGTTTTGCCACGTTTGACTGAAGCAATTGAGAAATTTAAAGCTTCCTCTAATTAACAAAACAGAATTGTTTTAACTTAGAAGGTAATAATGAAAATCATTTCTGTGTTTATTAAGATTAGCATCAATTATGGATAAAGTCAAATTGGAAATAGCTGGCTTGTCTTACAGCCAAACGCAATCTGGGGCCTATGCACTGGTTTTGATTGAATCTGGAGGCAAACGGCAACTTCCAATTATCATAGGCGGATTTGAAGCTCAAGCTATCGCTATTGAATTGGAAAAAATGACTCCAACGCGGCCATTAACGCA
>CANJNE010000174.1 GCA_947475275.1 Flavobacteriales bacterium
AAGGATTGTCCATGTAGGTTTTTGCAATGCGAGCCACTTCAGCAGGCATTGTTGCCGAGAAGAGCCATACATTCTTATGCTCTGGTGTTGACTCAAGGATAGAATCGATATCTTCCTTGAAGCCCATGTTGAGCATTTCATCCGCCTCGTCGAGCACTACATATTCTACATTGGAAAGCGAAATAGCTCGACGTTGGATAAGGTCCATTAGTCGTCCCGGTGTTGCGACAACAATGGACACTCCTTTTTTAATGTCTGTCATTTGGCGACGGATATCCGTACCACCATAAACAGCGACGATATTTATCTTTAAATACTTTGCGTATGTTTCAAGATCTTTTGCAATTTGCAAGCAGAGTTCACGCGTCGGACAGATTACTAGTCCTTGCGGGACCGTTGCGTGATTATCAATATTCGTGATTAGTGGTAGACCAAACGCTGCGGTCTTACCTGTTCCTGTTTGAGCTAGTCCAACAAAGTCGCTATTTTCACCTAATAGATAGGGAATAGCTTGTTCTTGGATCGGAGTAGGTGCTTCAAACCCCAGTTCTTTTAACGACTTCAGCACCTCACTCTTGAGCCCGATTTCCTCAAATGTCATTCAATATATTTAAAATTGGGCACAAAGGTACGTATAAAATAAGGATTGCCGACATTTTATTTCGCGGAGCCTAGGAACGAAGAAGAGATTTAACGAAGAAATAACAATTAAATGGCGGACTATTTTGGAGTCTCTTCCTCATTTGTAGCTTCGTTGGAGGTAGCTTCCAATTCATTCTCTATTCCCATTGAATCAAGCACAGAAATTCTTTTGGGGTCATAATTCACTGCATGTTCGACATCTGTCAACATTTGATCAAATGGTTGCTGCAACTCTTCCGTTTTGTCTTCAAGAATACTTTTAAGATTGACTTCACCAGCCATTTCGTTGGTGGATTTTTTAATTTCTTTTTGGAGATCGCTGGATGCATCTTTAATTTGCCGAATGGTTTGACCAAAAGTCTTTGCGATACCAGGAATACTTTTAGATCCAAAAAACATCAATACAAAAAACAGTATTAGAAGAATTTCAGTACCTGCAATATCGTTTAAAAACAGAAGCATTAAAGATTAACTTTCAACAAATTTAATAAATTAATAAAGAATGTTTTTATAATCTTAACAGTAAACAATTCTTTAAACACCCACTATTTTAAACGTTGCATTTTCATAACCGTTTTAGCCAAAAACTTTCTTGGCACTAAAGGTGCAATCCAATTGATTAGAAACTGAAAAGACCTTTGGTTGAAAATCAAAAGCTTACCCCTTAACATTCCATTGTATCCAATCAAAGCTGTTTTTGATGCTTTCGCAGCACCTTTAAATAAATTACCTCCTCCAAGTCCAGCAGCATTTTCAAAACCTGTATGCACTGGACCAGGACATAACGCCGAAATCCGCACACCACTTCCAGAAATTTCAGCTGCTACACCTTGGGTAAAAGAAACCACATAAGCTTTGGTTGCGAAATAAACCGATTGCAAAGGTCCGGGCATAAAGCCTGCAACACTTGCAACATTTAAAATATAACCTTCATTCCTTTTCAACATTTGAGGAAGCAAATAATGTGTCAACTTTGTTAGGGCTTCAACATTCAGTCTTATCATTTCCAATTCACGATTGAGTTCACGTTCATGAAAATTACCATAACCCCCAAATCCAGCGTTATTGATAAGCATGTCAACTTGAATTCCTTTGGCATCAATTTCATTGACAATCTTTTCAACTGCATCTGGAGCAGTCAAATCGAAAGGTAAGATTAAAACATTAACATTGTTTTTCCCTTGAAGTTCTTCTTTGAAAACGTTGAGTTCTGCTTCTCTGCGAGCAACAAGCACTAAATCACCACCACGAGATGCATGAATTCTTGCAAATTCTTTTCCTAAACCGCTTGAAGCACCGGTAATGAGAGCCACATTTTTCATCATTTCATTTAGATTTTAATTTCATTTAATTCGAATGAACATTCAAACTTGGCTATGAATGTTACCTACAAATGTCAACAAGAAACAAAGGTATTTTGTTTTTGCTCAACATTTACTAAATTTGTCGCCCTTATGAAAATAATTCTATCCATACTTACAATATTCAGTATATCAATATCTTACAGTCAACTTACTACTGTAAAAGATAAATCTGATTATAATTTTTGGTTGTATTTACCAGATGACAGTGTACTCAACAATCAACCTCCAATAATGATCTTTTTGCATGGCAGGAGTTTATCAGGTAGTGATTTGACCTTGGTAAAAAAATACGGTGTAATTCATGAAATAGAAAACGGAACTACTTTTCCTGCGATTGTTATTGCTCCTCAGGTACCAAAAGGAAAGTCATGGGATCCGGACAAAATTAAAAGTGTTTTGGAATACGTTCAATCACAATATGTAACCGATAGCAACCGGGTTTATGTTACAGGAATGAGTTTGGGTGGATATGGAACATTAAACTTTGCAGGAGCATACCCAGAATTGGTAACTGCTGCGGTGGCATTGTGCGGTGGCGGAAATGTTAGTGATGGTTGTGATTTGGCGGAAGTACCGCTTTGGATTCAACATGGAAACAGGGATGAGGCTGTTCCAATTTCAGAATCTGAAAAAATTGTAAAGGCAATCAAAGCTTGTAATGGCGGCACAAATCTCAAGTATACCGTTGTTGATGGCGCAGATCATGGCGATTTGGAGCGTGCATTCCGTACCAGTGAAATTTACGACTGGATGTTTCAATATTCCAAGGCTATTGAGGCAATTACGGATGAGGAGAAGTAAGTGATTTAGTGAAAACAAAATCATATTTACAATTGATTTATTATAATGAGGAAAAGAAAAATCAAGTCCTCCCCCTGTGTCCCCCTCCGAAAGGGGAATTCTTCGTTTTTTTACTATTTTTTAGTCCGTGAATCGTCCGGAAATACGTTTACAGGTTTTCCCCCTTTGGAGGGGGACAAAGGGGGAGGAAAAATGTAAAATCCTATAAAGAATTATTCCATATCAAACACTCTTTCCACTGTACCGTCTTCATAGATAAACAACAGCACCGCATTCTTTCTGAAAGGCGTTTCTTTACCGTTTAGTTAAGATATTATAAAAAAAGTTGGTTTAATATTTTAATCGAATATTAATCTATTTAAAAATACCAGAAATGAAACTCCCTTTGTTTACCAAATTCATTTTTAATGTAAATCGAATCCGCTCGGCGTAATTGGAACCAAACGAATTGGTTAGGGTATCATTCATCCATATTGGGAAATACAATCCGAAAACATTGGAGATGCGCAATGCCAATCCGGTATTGATGGCAACTTTAGTTGAGTTGGTCATATTGTCCTCAAAAATTCCAGCATCAGCAAATGCATAAAACATTGAAAAAACAGGAGTCGGCAATTGAAATAAAACGTTCGTTGTGACCATCCAATTGTCTGAATTTAAATTTGAGGTACTTTTAAATCCTCCC
>CANJNE010000175.1 GCA_947475275.1 Flavobacteriales bacterium
AATTCTTGCGCTTTCTTAAAAATTATTGTCCGTTCTTTTTCAGTAATTGAACCATCAGCAACTGCAAATTCGATATATTTAAGAAGTTCTTCGTTCATGTTATTTTAATCAATTCATATTATTTCAAAAACAACTTTTGTTTCATTTCGTCTTCACTTAACCCGATCCACCTCAAAACATTATCATACCAAATTGCATCCGCCTCATTTTGATTTAATATTCCTGCCTCCACCGCAAAATCTATTACTCTTCCAGGATACGAGCGCGCTACCCCTTCCATTTCACCAAGTGGATACGGATCATCCAATCCTGCAACTATTTGATTTGCACCAGCTCTGGTCTTAATTAATTGCAATGTATATGAATCATGCACCAATGAATCAAAAAACAAATTCGGATGCCCCAATGCTTCTCTTGGATTAACAGTTCCTTCGAAAAGATCCGGACGCCCATCATAACCTTGAAGTCTTCTTCCGTAATTGGCTTGACCCAACATGCATCCATGTGCGAAGCATGTCCGAACATTTGGAAAACGGTTCAATAAATCTTTTAAAGTGAACAAATGCAAGGTATCTGCGGTTTGTGCCATCATCCATATTAAATGGAAACGCCAATAAACATCTTTGATGTTCACCATTTTTTCAGCGTCATAAGGATGGATTTCAATAGCTAAACCGTATTTATTTGCAAGTTCGAAAATTGGAAAAACTGATTCATCAGCAACAGAAAGCCATTCTCCACTTTTATTTAAAAAATGAGTTGGAAGGCAAAGTAGTTTCAAATCTAAATGTTCAACACATCTTTCAATTTCAAAAAGCGCATCATCAATGTACAATGGCTGAACAACGAAGCCGCAAGTAAATTTATCAGGTCTGCGTAATTGAACACTAGAATTGAAATCGTTTTGCCAAGCTATTGCATCTTTGGCCTCTTGACGCTTCCAACCATTACAATAAATTTGAGAAAGATTGAGCATTACACCATGATCAATTTGGTACTTTTCCATCCATTCTATTTTCTCCGAAAAGAAAAAACTTGGATCTGTAATTGGTCTTGACCAATCATCTTGACGCATGAATTTTTTATTTTCATCAATCCAGAACAGTTTTTTATCCTTCATGAATTGAGGAATCTCGCTTGGTTCAGGAAGAAGATGGCCGTGACCGTTAATTCTCAATTTTCTTGATGCTGACATTAATCCTTAAGAAAACAATGAGTCAACAAATTCATTTTTATCAAATAACTGCAAATCATTGATGCCTTCACCAACGCCGATATATTTAACAGGAATTTTCATTTGATCTGAAATACCAATTACTACTCCACCTTTGGCGGTTCCATCTAATTTGGTTATTGCAAGTGCATTAATATCTGTGGCTAATGAAAATTGTTTGGCTTGTTCGAATGCATTTTGGCCTGTCGAGCCATCTAACACAAGAAGTATTTCGTTGGGAGCGCCTGGAATTACCTTTTCCATAACCCTTTTGATCTTACTCAACTCATTCATTAGATTTACTTTATTGTGGAGACGACCTGCAGTGTCAATAATAACCACGTCCGCATTTTGAGATTTAGCGGATTGTAAAGTATCGAAAGCCACCGATGCAGGATCAGCACCCATGCCTTGTTGAACTATAGGAACACCAACGCGTTCGGACCATATAATTAATTGATCAACGGCAGCTGCACGGAATGTATCCGCAGCGCCGAGTACAACCTTCAAACCACTTTTTTTAAATTGATTGGCTAGTTTACCAATTGTTGTCGTTTTTCCAACTCCATTAACTCCCACAACCATAATTACATAGGGTTGATTATCGACTTTAGTAATATTAAAATCTTGAGAAAATCCGGAATTATTTTCTTCTAAAAGACCTGCAATTTCTTCTTTAAGGATTTTGTTCAACTCTTCGGTCCCTAAAACTTTATCACGTGAAACCCTTTGTTCTATGCGTTCAATAATCTTCAATGTTGTTTCGACGCCAACATCTGAAGTGATTAAAACCTCCTCAAGGTTATCGAGAACCTCATCGTCAACTTTAGATTTACCAACAATTGTACGGGCAAGTTTTGACAGAAAACTCTGTTTTGTTTTCTCTAAACCTTTATCTAAAGTTTCCTTTTTTTCTTTTGAAAATAATCCGAAAAATGCCATAAGTATAAAAATAAGAAAAGCTTCCCTTGAAACAAAGGAAGCTTAGCTTTTTAAAGGAGAAAAATTATTTTTTAGTAAAGAAATCTTTTACCTTGTCGTTGTGAACGATTTCTTCTTTAAAAGAGTAAGATCCTGATTTATCAGATTTAACCATTTTAATAACCTTGGTGTGTTCCTTACCACCTCCTTTTTGTAACGATGCTACAACTTTCTTTGCCATACTTCAGATTATTTAATTTCCTTGTGCACTGTATAGCGCTTAAGAACTGCGTTAAACTTTTTAATCTCCATTCTATCAGGTGTATTTTTCCTGTTCTTCGTCGTGATGTAACGCGAAGTACCAGCCATTCCAGAATCTTTATGTTCTGTGCATTCTAAAATAACCTGAATTCTGTTGCCTTTTGCTTTCTTAGCCATTTTGTATTGTTTTGTTGACTATTCTTAGATTACTTCAAATATCCTTTTTCTTTTGCCTCTTTAATGCAAGCACTAATTCCCTTCTTGTTGATGGTGCGAAGCGCAGAAGTTGAAATTTTCAATGTGATATATCTGTCTTCTTCAGGAAGATAGAATTTTTTACTAATTAAGTTAGGGTAAAACTTTCTCTTTGTTTTACGATTCGAATGCGATACGTTGTTTCCAACCATCACTGACTTACCTGTAAGTTGACAAACTCGTGACATTATAATATAATTTATCCTTGATTATAAATGGGGTGCAAAGAAAGTACATTTTTCGCAAAACAACAAGTTATTATTTATTTTTTTCTATAAAATTAGTCTTCACGACATTTCGCGCCATATTTAATGCGGATAAAACGGTCATCAAAATATTACGTTCTCTATTATCTCCAAATGAAAAACACTTGGTTTCAATTGAGTTTCTTGTAGCCACAGCGACCCAAACTTTACCAACTGGATGATTTTCTGTGGCACCTTCAGGCCCCATAATACCACTTGTTGCAATACACAAATCAACATCTAATTTCTTCAATCCACCGAACGCCATTTCTTTAACAACTTCAGCGCTTACAACCTCAAACTTTTCAATGGTTTCGTTTTTCACACCTGCCAAATGGGTTTTTATATCATTAGAATACGTCACCATCGAGCCTTTAAAAAAATCAGATGCTCCACTTATGTTCGTTATGCTTTGTGCGATTGCACCGCCAGTACAACTTTCCACTGTGCCTAATGTTATTCCATGCTCTACACACAAACGATGAAGCACAATTGGAAGCGTATCGTTCTCTTTTCCAAAAATAATTTCAGGAAAGCGTTGGATCAATTCTTCAAAATAACTATCAATTTCATTTTCTCTTAT
>CANJNE010000176.1 GCA_947475275.1 Flavobacteriales bacterium
ATTTGACGATGGTACAAAATCAAATTCCAACATAGATAAGTCTGTAGTATTTGAAATAGTTCCACCACTATTATTTACGCTAGTTGCTAAACCGTATAAGTCTCCATTCCCAATACCGCTAACATTAGTTTGACCCGCTGCGGTGGCGGATGCAATACCAACCAATTCTGAAACTGCACCTGTTGACAACACTACTCCACCGACAGGAAATCCTATGTTTGATGTTCCACCAAAAGTGCCTATTTGGGCATCATTACCCGAAAAAGTTACATTTGAAATAGTAACTCCAGAGCCAAGAATTGTGTTTACATATTGTGCTGGCGTTAAAACGCCACTGGAAATTGTCATTTGTGCAAAACAGTAAAGGGTATTAAATACAATTATGAAAATGACCAGTATTTTCTTGCATAACAATCGGTATGTTTTTTCATGCATATTTTTCTCTTTTTTATGGCACCACATCATACAACAAACCTGATAAAACGCCTTTGAAGGTTCCGGACATTTTTGTTTCATCTGGTTCATAACCGGAAATTTGGTATTCACCAGCAGGCAACCACAATTCATTTAGTGTTTCTGGCTTAACAATATTTTCATTTATTGCTATCAAACCTTCTCGAATGTAAGAAACACCCAATTGCTTACCGTCAAAGGAAGAACAAGAAATGAATGTGATTTTTAAAACCTGTCCAGTTTCAACTTTTAACTCACTGGTAAACATTGGAGTACTGCAATTACCATCTCTTTCTCCACTTCCACAATCGAAAAAAACAGCTTCTTTAAATTGTAGATTTTGGGAATTTAAAAAGGGTATAGAAAAGACGCTCGTTAAAATCAGTACAAGTAGTTTATTCATGGTTGTTGCAGTTTTTCTATGATGTGGTCTTTGAAAATTTCTTTGTTGATGTTTTCACAAACACTTATAAATCCATTTTTGAAAACAGGATGAAATTGAGAAATAGCCATCGCCTCATCAGAACTGTAAATAGTGGAATCAGCACTTTTTAAAGCCTCATTGCCCATAAAAAGCGTAGATTCATATTGAAAGGCCGCAGAACTGTATGATGTGGTTCGGTAATATGTCTTTCCATCTCGCACATAGGAAGTTGGTAAGCGACTGTTTGTTTTCCAAAAGGGTTTGACCCGATAAACTACCAAAGACAATCCAACATCTGGTTTGTTATCAACAAGATTAACATTTTCAAATTTCTTTTCAAGAAGATCTAACATTTCTTCACCAAATGTCGTCCTAAAATCGACAACATTTAGATTTTGCAATCCTTCTCCTTCAACAATCAAAGAATCTTTAACATCCTCCATCAAAACCAAGTTAATAGGCGTTGAGATTTTTTTGGTTAATGGTTTGGAATAAGCATCAACTTCAAAATAACCCAAAGTTGGAACGGTATATAAAAAACAACTAGATAACAATAAAAGCAGCACGAAAACAGAGAGGACTTTCATGATATTCTATTGACAACCCATGGTTCCTGAACCAGAATAGGTGTTGAATGTTAATCCTGGATTCACAGTATTAAAAATGGTTTCTATACCCCAGTAATTTCCTGAAAAAGTAATGTCACCGCCAGAAACGCTCAATTGGCCATCCTTGGAGAAATAGAATGCCCCAAAATTATTTTGTAAATCAAAACTGAATACCATCGCAAATCCGATTTGTTGAGGAAAATTGGTACTTAATGTTGTCCAATCAATTACATTATAACTTCCACTTGCCGGCGAATCATATACTAAATAATAAGCGAGCCCCCTGAAATAATTACCAAAATTGGTGTTTGATGCATTAGCTAGTAGGCTGAAATCTGCGTCAAGACCCATGACTACTGAAATTCCAGTGTAAGGCAATTGTCCAGTTTGTCCGGCAAACATCGCAGCATAAGCACTTGCGTCAACAGCTAAACACAATGTTTGTACATTCAAGGTTGTTGATCCAGCCGTAATTGTATGCGTTGGCGTACCATAACCCCAGTTGGTACTCGAAGAAGAAACATATACTACTAATCCACCTCCAGAAGCATAAATCGTATTGGGTTGCGGATTTGCAAAAGACCATACCTTATTGAAGGTTACCGTTCTGTTTCGAACATCAAAATCTACATGTCTGTTATTTTCTTCGTCAAAGTACCTAATTGTTAATGGCATTGTACTCATTCGTTCTTCCAATGCATTGTATTGTTCTTGACTAAGTGTCAAAGTGTCTTCGACTGTTTGATTTACAGTTTCATATTTTGTGCACGATGTCGCACACAAAATGATTGAAGCTGAGAGAAAAAGTGTTAATCGTTTCATGATAAATAATTTATTTAATGCAATAACCTAGTCTTATCGTACCTTGATAATTTGGTCCCCAATTTATATTTGTTGTAGTCCCTTTTGAGATGCTATTTTGGAGTCCGGATGCCCCATCTTGGTTTTCATATTTGGTTTTGGTTTTGCCCTTTCCTTCGAATATAAATCCAAATCCCAATTCAATCCCCAAATAAACTTTGTCGGAAAAATAGAAGTCTGCTCCTGAAATAGCATTAAGTCCAAATGATGATTTGGCGGTCATGTTTTTCATTGTCATAATAGAATTACTTGAATTAGGGCTTTCATTGATGGTTCGGTTTACATTGTATCCGTAAAAAAACTCTCCACCTAAATAAGGTGAAAGTTTTTTTGCCACGTCAAAATGATGCTCAACTCCAGGGCGCAATGTGAAATCAAAATTACCGGTAGAATTAACCAATTGTGCAGATGAGTCTGGAGTCATACTGCTCGTTGAAGATCTTTTGCCTCCTGCGTAAACACTTAATCTAAGCGCCTTATTATCCTTGTAAAAGTAGCGCGTTCTTAGGCTATTAATTTTTAAAGGTTCTGAACCCAGCGGGGCAAATTCAAGTTCTAATGTTACGTTTCCTTCTTCTTGTTTCTGCGCGAGAGCGTTTAATGAAATGAAGAAGGCAAAAAGGATAATTGTATGTTTCATATTTTAATTTTAAACTTAAAATCATTAAAAAGCCAAAGTCAGACCAGCATTAGCAACAGAAAGTCCGTAACCGAGCTCTGCGTATGCACCAAAATTGTCATTGAACATGTAGCGCGCACCCAAGAAAATTTGGTAGCCAAGTGGCGTCCCTAAGTTTACGTTGTATAAGTCTTCATTGAAATTGGGGTCAGCAGATTCCCACTTATAACCGAATTTTAAAAACCCAACACCTACTCCTGCATAAGGATCAAACTGGCGGTTTCTTACATTAAAATGGTAAGCACCTCTTGCCATAACAGAAAGTGTTGTCCATCGGTATTTAAAATCATAGGTTGTTTGCAACCATGTTGCACCATAAGAAGAATATCCGATTGCGAGTCCAACACCGATATTGTCCGTAATTCCTCTTTCATAACTCAATGCTACCGGCCCAAAACCTGAGAATTTATAACCGTCATAGGCTTGGTAAGCATTCAATAAGCGAC
>CANJNE010000177.1 GCA_947475275.1 Flavobacteriales bacterium
ATCAGAATAGTCATAGTACCTATCGTCGTAATACGCATCATCATAGGAATTTACTGCTTCCTCTTCTAATTCTAATGCATTATCTTCTTCTTCAACGGCAAAGTTGAAAAAGTTATAAAATTTCAAATCCACGTCATACTTGGAATTGAAATTATAGTAGTTATCAAAAGACGGTAATGATAACTCAGTGTAACGAATTATGGGTTGTTTAATACTTGTCTCTTTATCCGCAACGGTGTAGGAAAAAGTTACCAATTCATTATTTCGAAAACGTTTCAATTTTGCACCATAACCTGTAACGCGTACATCTCTTGTTTTCCACTGTCCTGTTGGCTCATTGTTCGCATAAAAACCTTCTTCAACAGGGTATTTGGATCGATTGAATTTCATGTAAAGTCCATTTTTTTGACCCTCATTATAATTCCAAATTTCAAGAGTTGTATCTACATCAGGAAAACCATATTTCTTGAAAAATGCTATTTCTCCGTAGTAAAAACTATAGGGTAAGTCGCGTTGTTCTATGGTCCATTCTCCTTCTTTAAGGCCATTCTTGAAATTTCCTTTTTTTAAGGTGTCGCCTTCCAGATTTAGCCAGAAAGCTGGTCCTTCAAGTACATTGTTTTTTACAGTAAAATAAGCAGCTACTTTTACTTCTGGAGTTTTCGATTCTTTCATGAATCTATTTACAGGATAAAAATCTTCAAACAACTGCACATAGGCTCCATCTGGTATAGAATCCAAAGGAGGAACCATATCGTATGCAAGTGTATAATTGGGTTCTAAAAAAGGAAATGGATTTTTACCAATTAGAAATTTTAATTTTCGCATTCTTTGCCTTTCTGAAAAACTATAAAAGGATGAAATCTTGCCTTCGCGGCATTTCTGTTTTACCAACTTATTAAAAGCCTTTTTTGTGAATTCATCCTTGTAATCTTCATATTGAAATTTATCTTTATCCTCCCTTTTTAAGGCAGAATATGAAGTGTGTTGGTCGATATCTTTTTTTGTTGGGTAAACAAAAAATGTTTTGCCATTAATTTCAATTTCTTGAATTTCTTGATTTTGGGCAAAAGCAATATTTGAAGAAATTAAAACGAATAAAAAGTTAAGGCTGATTTTGAAGTAGTTTTTCATATTTATAATATTCAATGGTTTCCCATGTTAAGGTTGATTCATGGTTTGATTTTGAAATGACAACTTTTTCTGGAACGATTAAATCAGTTCCATAAAAATTATACTTTGTATGATATAAAAATTGAGAGTTTGAGTAAACGGAGTCCGAAAACCCAAAACAACAGTTATTTTTAAATGATAACATTCTTCTTGTTTCAAAAGGAAAATGTTCTTTAACGCTTGATGAAAATTGGTTATTGTGCTCCGAATAAGAAAAGTTTCTGACTTGTAATTGATTCACTTTGTTTTTAAGTCTGTACAACTTGGCAGGCTTTCTCGGATTTCCCTGCATTATCCAATCAGAAAAATTGGGTTTCAATATCGAGTCAATCATAAGCGCGTCTATATTTTTATTGTTCAACACGACGTATAGATGGTTTTCTGATTCATTTTCCACAAAATTTAAATAATCCGCATGGCTATATAGCAGTGAATCAATTTGAAAATGGTTCTGCAATAGCTTAGAATTGA
The DNA here is from genome assembly GCA_947475275.1 of Flavobacteriales bacterium. Lineage (GTDB taxonomy): Bacteria > Bacteroidota > Bacteroidia > Flavobacteriales_D > Crocinitomicaceae > M0103. The sequence continues at coordinate 1,645 of CANJNE010000177.1, forward strand.
TGGAAAAAGAATCACTTAGATTGGCAAAATTGTAGCCGAATTTATCTTTTGTGTTGCCATAATTAAAAGTAGCGGTGCCAATTTTTTCTCCTTCAACATAACTTGTAATTGACAAACATTTAATGTGACCATTGGGATAGAAGTAGTAGGAAATTTTTTCTTTTAAATATATCGAATCTGGGTAGTTTTCGTCTTTTAGAGATGCAGGTTTTTCATATATGCTGCGATGAATTGCTCCTATTTGTTGGGATTGTATAATGGAGTCGTTGAACCAATTTGGAAATGACACGCGCTCCTCTAAGTCTGTCCACATATTTTGTAAGTTGAAAACAAAAGGCTTGAAAAATTCGTTTTCTTTAGGAATTACTTGTTTTTCTTTGTTCTCTTTACAAGATAACAAGACTAGAAACAGCAGGAAAAATAAAATTCTTGATTTCACGAGGTTAAGTTAAAACAAATATATAAAGCCACGTAATTTGAATGAGGATTGTCATTGTATTAATGATTAATTTTGGTGCATGCAGGAAGAACGCCCATTAACAGATTGGTTGCCACTAACGAAAAAAGAAGTAGAAAAACGTGGTTGGGAGGAATTGGATGTGATTCTTATTTCCGGTGACGCCTATGTGGATCACCCGTCTTTTGGAACCGCTGTGATTGGTAGAATTATCGAAGACGAAGGCTTCAAAATTGGAATTATTGCCCAGCCAAATTGGAAAGACGATTTAAGAGACTTTAAAAAATTGGGAAAACCCAAATATTTTTTCGGAGTGACGGCTGGTTGTATGGATTCGATGGTGAACCATTACACTGCCAACAAACGTTTGCGCTCAACGGACGCATACACTCCAGGAGGAGCTGCGGGGTTTCGACCTGATTATGCTACAGTTGTTTATTCGAACATACTTAAAGAATTGTACCCTGAAGTTCCAGTTTTGATTGGAGGAATTGAAGCGTCACTTAGAAGGGTCACTCATTATGATTATTGGAAAGATGAATTGAAACCATCTATTCTAGTAGACTCTAAGGCAGATCTATTGGTATATGGAATGGGAGATCAACCATTGAGAGAGATGCTGAAATTGCTTAAAAAGGGAGTGCCTTTTAGTAACCTTCGAACACTTAAGCAAGTTGCTTTTCTTCAAGATGCGAATGAGGAATTACCAAAGAATAAACAGTGGGAAACCATCGAATTGGCCAGCCATGAAGCTTGTTTGTCGGATAAATTGAAGTATGCAGCCAACTTTAAGCATGTTGAGGTTGAATCCAATAAATGGCAGGCAGATCGTATCATTCAAAATGTTAAAGGCCAGGTTTTGGTTATCAATCCCCCATACAAAACCATGACTGAGGGAGAAATTGACCGTTCGTTTGATTTGCCATATACGCGACTTCCGCATCCTAAATACAAGAAACGTGGGGCAATTCCAGCCTACGACATGATTAAATTTTCCATCAATATGCATCGGGGTTGCTTTGGAGGATGCAGTTTCTGTACCATTTCAGCACATCAAGGAAAATTTATTGCTTCACGAAGTGAAAAGTCCATTTTAAACGAGTTGGATGAGGTGGTGAATCACCCAGAATTCCGTGGATACATTTCTGATATCGGTGGACCTTCTGCTAATATGTACAAAATGAAAGGAAAGGACGAAGCGATATGCGCGCGCTGTTCGTCACCAAGTTGCATTCATCCTGTAATTTGTAGTAATTTGGATACTTCGCACAAACAAATGACCGAGTTGTACAAAAAGATTGATAGCCATCCGAAAGTGAAAAAAGCATTTGTAGGTTCCGGAATTCGTTACGATTTGTTGGTAGATGA
>CANJNE010000178.1 GCA_947475275.1 Flavobacteriales bacterium
AGTTTTATTGGCGAACAAAGAGCATACCCTGAAGCCTTATTGTTACCAGAATATGTTGGTGAAGGTGGTGAAGGCTCAGGTGATTTCGATATGAATGAAATTGACCCTATGTTCTCCGAAGCTGCGCAAATAGTTGTGGTTAACCAACAAGGATCTGCCAGTTTATTGCAAAGGAAATTAAAATTGGGCTACAATAGAGCAGGAAGAATCGTTGACCAACTCGAAGGCATGGGTATCATTGGTCCTTTCCAGGGATCTAAGGCGAGAGAAGTACTTTTTGGCGATCTAGAATCCCTCAACGAATACCTAAAAACGAAAGGAATAATTTAATGCCTAAATGAAAACTATTCGTTAGCTTTGGAAGTCAATTGCTTTCAATATGTTTAGATTTTCACTTGCTTTTTTAACGCTACTTTTAAGCACTTCTGTTTATTCTCAATTGCAAAATCCTGATGCCTTTTTGGGTCATGTTTTGGGTAGCTATTTTACACGCCATCACCAAGTTGTAGATTATTTCAATCATTTGGAAGAAAACAAACCAAACAATATTAAGGTAGAAAAATATGGCAAAACCAATGAAAATAGAGATCTGATTGTTGCCTACATCAGTAGTGATGAAAATTTAAAAAATATTGAAGCTATTAAATCGGCACATAGTAATTTAAGTTCGGATGAAAAAGTAGCAATTGTTTGGTTATCTTACAACGTTCATGGCAACGAGAGTGCTGGTACAGAAGCTGCTATGCTCTCCGCATACGAATTGTTGACTTCGAAAAAGGAATTACTTGAAAATGTTTTGGTTATACTTGATCCATGTATCAACCCAGATGGTAGAGATCGTTACGTAAATTGGTACAATACTCAAGTTGGCACTAACGCTAACAATAATGTTATGACCGCTGAACACAGTGAACCATGGCCAGGAGGAAGACCGAATCATTATTTATTTGACTTAAACAGAGACTGGGCGTGGCTGACGCAAACAGAATCGAAACAAAGAATTGCACTTTACAACCAATGGTTACCTCATGTTCATGTTGATTTTCACGAACAAGGCATAAATGAACCCTACTATTTCGCACCAGCTGCTGAACCTTATCACGAAGTGATTACGCAATGGCAAAGGGCATTTCAAACCTTTATTGGTCTAAATAACGCCTCCTATTTTGATAAAAACGGATGGTTTTACTTTACAAAAGAAATATTTGACTTGCTCTATCCAAGTTATGGAGACACCTATCCTATGTACAATGGTGCAGTTGGGATGACCTATGAACAAGGCGGAAGCGGTCGAGGTGGTTTGGAAGTGATTAATGAAACCGGAAGTGAACTGACCTTGAAAGACCGATTATTACACCACCATACCACAGGAATTTCAACCGTTGAAGAATCCGGAAAACGCTATTTAGATTTGATTAATCAAAACCATGAATTCTACAATAACCAAAAATTCGAATACCAAAGCTATGTGCTTTTCGGTGAAAAAGATAAAATCAAACTCCTTTCAGAATTATTAGATGCACATGAAATCGCATACAGCTTTGGAAGCTCAGGTAACGCCAAAGGATTTCAATATTCATTAAATGATAAAGGTTCTCATCAAATTGAAAATGGAGATCTCATCATTTCTACTAATCAGAAAAAAGGCACTTTGGTTAATGTACTTTTCGAACCCAAAACAAAACTCAGTGATTCATTAACCTATGACATTACAGCATGGTCATTACCATACGCATACGGTCTTGATGCTATTGCTTCTGACAAGGAAATCGAAGGAAATGAAACGGAACAATTTGTCGTAATGAATGCTGTTGACAACAATGCATATGCATATCTAGCAAATTGGAACAGTATGGAGGATGCAAGATTTCTCTCAGCGCTCCTTCAAAATGGAATTAAGGTTCGCTTTGCTGAAAATGCATTTGAGTTGAATGGCAAATCCTACCCTTCCGGAACATTGATTATAGCAAAAGGAGATAATGAAACAGATTATGCTAGCAAGTTAATAGAACTTGCGTATGAACATCAAATACAACTTTTTTCAACTGCTACTGGCATGGTCTCGAGAGGGAACGATTTCGGTTCTTCAACTGTTAAATTAATAGGAAAAACGAATGTTTTAATGTTTACTGGTGATGCATCAAGCTCCCTCAATTCAGGAGAAATATGGCATTATTTCGATAATGAATTGGATTTTCCAGTTTCAAGAATTAATGTAGGAGATTTCTCAACTGAGATTTTAGCTAACTTTCAAGTTATCATGCTTCCTGAAGGAGATTACGCCATGCAATTTGATTATGAAGAACTATCTGCGCTTCAAAATTGGGTCAATTCAGGTGGAAAGGTGATTGCTTTTGGATCAGCATTAAGTAGTCTCTCTGAATTGTTTCAATCTTCAATATTACTGGCCAACGGGCAAAGCGAAGAAAAGGAAACATCAAGCGAAAATCATGAACATCCAAATATTCCATACAGCAAACAAGAACGCGAGGCGATTTCTTCAGCAGTAACAGGAGCTATAATCAGATGTAAAGTGGACACAACCAATCCCCTATCTTTTGGCTATTCTGATGAATACTTCACGCTTCGATTAAGCGCTGATTCCTACGGTTGGATAGCGGGTGCTCAAAATGTGGTTTATACTGAAGAAAACCCGGAAGTAATTTCCGGATTTGTTGGAGCTGATGCTAAAAAAACATTGGACAAAAACCTCGTATTTGGAGTTGAAAATATGGGTAATGGTTGTATTGTTCATTTTGCTGACAATCCATTATTCAGAGGTTTTTGGGAAAACGGGAAACTCGTTGTGGCCAATGCACTTTTTATGGTTGGGAGGTAATTGAATTTTGATATAATTCAGCCGCAAATAACGTTAAATTAGATTTCATACTTTTATCCCCATTCCAAACATATGATTTGAGCGGCCAAGATACGCGCTCTGGTAATTCAATTGTAAATTCCATGTTCTGAGGTTCTTCGTATAAAAAATCTCCAAGAAAAATCGTTTGATAGAATTTCCCATCAGCATCTGAAACCACTATTCGGGTATCGCGCTCACCGTGCTTCCCTCCTATTTTTAATTTTACCAAAACATGTGTTGCCAAAGAATCAGATATTTCAATAGCTTGTGAGTACTGATGTAATGCATCTATATTTTGTTCAATGAATAGTTCTTTTGACTGAAGTTTCCTCCAATTTTCAGGAATCTGAACTTTGGGTGCGTAGCGCTTCCATTGTAAAAAATGACCCCAATAATCTGAAGAGGTTGTTTCACCGCCTATGAGAATGCTATTGGCAACTTGATACCCTTGAAAGACAGAAAGTGTACAAAGCGGGATTGCTGTAACGAATATTAGCAATACCCCTAGCCTTTTAATTGCTTTCAAAGCAAGAGCAAATCCCAGCGAAATAAAAGGCAGGAATTCAATCATGGGGCGCTGCCCAAATCCAG
>CANJNE010000179.1 GCA_947475275.1 Flavobacteriales bacterium
GGGCCAGTGCTCGTCCTGCCGAAATCGTTTTGCGTAGAATGCTTTTTGTTTCAATGTCTGCCTTTGGAGGTAGCAACGGTAAGTCGTTGTATGGTATTTCTCTTTTGAATTTGCTCATTTTGTTCAAGTGTAAATTTTACGCTCATTTTTAAAACAAGGGTAAAAATAATAAAAAAATACTCTCGTTTGATAAATACGGGTAAGTCTTACACTTGTTGGTTTTTTTCTGTTTTGTATAATCAAGAATTGTATTAAAAGAGAATATGGCTCATTACATTTCGGATGGTCCGCCGCGGCGGACGAAACTGATTTGGGAGGGGTTGGAGGAATTTGAACGTCTTGATTTGGGCTATTTAGAAACCTTTCAGGTTCTTGATAATAAATAAATTAACGTTTTAAAAGCAAGAGAAAGCGATTGTAAAGATGTACTTTACACGAAGCCCAAGAAACTTTAAATAACTGGTAATCCTTCTTGAGAAGTGCAATCTCACTTTGTGCGTTTGCCCTATATTGGCAGACGTGTTAAATTTCAAAATTTCTTTCCCAATACCAATTACTATTGTCTCAAGATCGAGTTCTAAATTATTAAATAAATAGTCTGAGAATCAATGGAATTTTAGTTTAAAATAATCTTCTGTGAAAACATATTGCTTCCGATAATTTGTAAGAAATATATTCCCCGTTCTAAATTTGAAACATTAATTGTAAACTTTGTGTTTTCCGGTGTGCCTGAGTGTATTATCTGCCCGTTAAGATTGAGAATAACATAATCTTCGAATAATAAGTTTTCTGGAATATTTATTTCTACTTGGTCCTTTGCCGGATTTGGATAAATTCCAATTTCATTAATTGAATTACCATCTAGTGATGTTGTATTTGGAGGTAAAACCAATGGTGCACCGCATAGATTAGTAACCAATACCGGAGAATATGAACCCAATGTGCTACCATCTCCAAGCATACCATCATGGTTGTCGCCCATTGAATAAAGGACACTATCGCCTATCTCAAAAACATAGTGGGATTCACCAACTCCAATTTCCGATACTCCAGATAAGGATGGAATCTGAGTTGCAATGCTTAAGCTATTAAAATCGCTTCCACCTGTTACCAAAGCATTTGTATAGCGCCCACAAATCCAAACTGTACTATCAGCGCGTAAAAATAATGACACATCATTTTCACATTCAACTTGAATGATACTATCTAACGTATATATATGTTCCGGAAGAAAGTAATAGTTTACATTTGAACCAATACCTGCCTTTCCATCGACATTACTGCCAGTAAAAAAAGCTTGACCATTCATATCTACAAACAATGAATGACTTTCTCCTGCGGATGCATAAATAATGTTTGACAAAGAATCAATTTTTACCGGTGGCGAGGCTACATTGAATGGACTAAGTCCCATTTTTCCACCTCCATTGCTTCCTGCCCCATATACCGATCCGTCATTTCTAACAAATAAAGAGAAGTCACTTCCAGCAGAAACTTGAACGATACCAGTAAGTCCGGGAACCAAAACGGGGGTAAATCGATTTACATTTGATCCATCTCCTAACTGACGTGAATCATTCTTACCACAGGCATAGACTGTTCCGTCGTACTTCAAAAATAATGAATGTTGACTTCCTGCTGAGACATCAATGATACTGTCTAAACCAAGAATCATTTGAGGCATCGAACCTGAAATGCCAGTTCCAGTTTGGCCAGCATTATTCTTTCCACTTGACCAAACCCTACCCAATGAATCCAGATAAAGTGAATGATAGCCACCTGCAGAGACCTTTTTTAATCCAACCGAAATATTAACGTAACCAGGATAGTAAGTTGGACCTGTATGTCCTCTTCTTCCATCACAATCAAATCCCCATGACATGGCACGGCCATCTTTACATAAATATTGCGTATGATACAAACCAACAGAAAGGTTTTGAGCGAACAATTGATTTATTGATAACAATAAAACCGAAACATAAAAAATACTGTACTTAACTTTCATAGTGGTCATTTAAATTTCATCTAATTTAAACTTTTAATCAAATAAATTAATGGGAGAAGAATAAATAAATTTTGCCAATAAACAATCAATATTTCATATTTTGGTTAATTCAGGATTCCAAAAGGGGTATTCTTGTTATCTATTGGATTTGTTGGTAAGTTTGCTAACTTGTTTCTAACCACCACAGGTCAACTTTATTCAAAGTTACAACTTATTCTGAACGTGTTTTATCGTTAGAAAATTAGTTCCCAAAAACGGACTTATCGAACCTAAAGATTCAAATTAAATTCTTCTTTGATTTAAATATAAGTTTAGGTTTGGGACAAATGTAAAACAAAAAAAGCCGTCAAAACTGACGACTTTTTTCTCTAGTAGCGGGGACACGAATATCCTGACGCTCACTTTGATCGGTCAGTATTGACGTAATATGGGGCTTAACAAGGAAAACCGAATTATCGAACCTGATATGCGTCAGATTGGAACAAATTGAATCTATTTATTAACCCAAAAGATTAAAGTTAACCGAGGTTGCTAATTTCAATCCAAAATTCATCAGTCAAATAAAACACCGTATCGATGAAATAAAGAAGACCATCCTTTGTTAACACATTTTCATCGTGAAGATCTTCAAGGATCAATCCTAATTCTTGATTGTAATAGTCGTTATTTCTGGTGTTTGAGAACCCATTTTTAAGTAGAAATTCTTTAATATGTTCGAGATTAGTTGTCGAAGTTACCTCAACAAAGGGTTGTTCAACTACAGCAAATAAATTGTCATTTTCAGTATGAAAACCCATTAACTGATAGGCCGTATCTTCAAAAAAAGTATTGTGCAAGAGCAAGTTATGAAAATAATCTTCCCAAGAATTATAATAAATAGAATCATTTAATTTGATTACAGATTTTTGGTCATTTAAATAAACCTTCTGTTCTGCACCTTCACTAACGTATTGATTGAAATCAATGTGGTTAACCCATAATCGATTTTTAGAGATATACGACTCTAATTTCTGCTTTTCTTGCTCTTTGAAGTGCTTTGATCCTTTAGGCGCTGTGCTTGTTCTCTGGCTTTCTCTATGGTGGTTGGCGATTGCTTGGATAACTTATCCATGCCTAACTTCGCTCTTTCCTGAAATGACTGCATAAAGGTGATTTTTTAATGAATTTGACCTTCAATCAAAGTTACGAAAAAAGTTGGAAAAGTAACAGGTCCATTTTTCAGTATTACAAAAACTAAGTCATCCGCCACTGTTGACGACTTTTCTTTTCAGTAGCGGGGACACGAATATCCTTCATTTCATTTCGGATGGACGTTATTGGGGGCTTAACAAGGAAAACCGAATTGCTTCGCAACTCTTTTTTTATGCCTTTATCCTTCATTCAAACCTTCGGCTTGATTCAGTTTAC
>CANJNE010000180.1 GCA_947475275.1 Flavobacteriales bacterium
CACCCATTGAAAAAAGCCATTTGTAGGTCATAACGTTTAATGTTAATTTATTGGACAAGACAAAACCTGAGTTGTTGGAAATTTCTATGTATTCACCGTGTAAACTACTTGGTTTAAAGTGATTAAAAACGAAACCTAACGCAGGTATTAAACGCATTGCTTTCCATTTTTGATTTTTAACCACATTACTCGCTAATTGAACAACATCACCATAGCGATAACCATTTTTATTTGCCGTTTTAATCGACCAACTTGCCTCATTTTGAAGACTCCAACCGTTTCTCCATCCCTTAGTGTAATTCATCATGACAATTCCGTCAAATCCTCCAGTACCTGGATACAAATTCATTAAAGCACTTTCATTCGAGCCAAACGCTCCAAGGGGAAATTTAACTCCAATTGCACTAGAAAGAAAATGTTTAGATAAACCGGTAGTATCCTTTTTGTGCAATAAAATAGCATTTCCTAGAACCAAAGGGTCACCAATTCCAGAGCGGAAGTCGCTCCCCAAATCACGTAATTGCCATGCAAACTGATAAGGGATCACGGCCATGACCTGAAATCTTTTAGAAACTTGAATTCTACCTTGTATTTCATGTCTAAAGATCAACTCTCGAGAATGTCTTATTCCATTTAAATAACTTGCAAATGCCTGATTTTGTGTTTTCAATCCCAACATATGAAAGCTCGATGAAGCAAATAATCCAATGCTAGCGTTTCCGCTTACACCGCCACAAATATCACACGCACGCAACGCTGGGCTACTCAAAAAGAGCAACCCAAAAAGTACCATGTTTTTCATAAAATCTTTTAAAAGTTAGTAATCATATTTAAAGAAAACTAACAAGGCGGATGAAACACCTCTATCAAATGAGGGGATGACTTTTTATTGATGTTTTTACTGATAATTTCTCCTTTTGGATAAAAGTTTGGAAAATTACATAAAAAGAATTCTGGTGCGAGAAACGATGATCCTTCTATCGATTTCATTAATTCCGCTGAACGATTGTTTTCAGATTTTTTATAATTCAAGTGCTCATCAGCTTTTTGTAATTGTTTAGCTAAATAACACTTTCCATTACATTTCAATTCTGGACGATTTTTGTTTTCGCATTCTAACCGGGTAATTTCCCTTTGATTCATATAGAAATGCAATTGCCAAAAACATGAATAAATAAACTTACTCAAGAGCAATGTTATGAATAGAAATGCAAAAAATCGATGCATAAAACAAAGTTAATTATTTTAATTATCATAAATGAAATGTCCATGCTAAACTATATAATCACATAGTTGTTAGATGGTGAGAAGTAAATATTTTAAATAATACTTATTGTACTTTGTAATATAATTAAAATTAGTTTATTTTTACCACACATTAAACTTGCTATGATAAAAATTACATTTGGATTAATTTGTATGTTTTTCCTGCATTCGCAATCATGGGGGCAACAAATTGAAATCACAGGAACGGTCAGTAATGATAAATCAGAACCTTTGCCTTTCGTTAGTGTTATGGTTAAAAATTCCCAACAAGGAACGCTAACTGGAAAAGACGGTTCGTTTTCTTTAACTGTGAAGGATACAACCAATGCTATTCTTCAATTTTCATTTTCCGGATATGAAAAACTGGAATTGCCCTTGAAAGGACGACAAAATATTGATGTAATGCTACAAACAGATGTCAAAGCTTTAGAGGAAGTTTTTGTAGTTGGTTACGGTGAAGTTACAAGTAAAGAGGTTACTGGTGCTGCTGGAAAAGTTAATGGTGAGGACATTGAAAAATTGAACGTTTCTCGAATGGACCAAGCCTTACAAGGACAAGTTTCAGGCGTTACGATTTCAACAAATTCTGGTTCACCAGGAGGATCTGCAAATATACGAATCAGAGGACTTTCCACCTTTGGAGACAATGATCCTTTGATATTGGTTGATGGTGTTGTATACGATTCAGAAGGATTGAATGCTTTGAATCCATCCGATATTAAATCCATTAACGTCTTAAAAGATGCGACTGCTGGAATTTATGGCGTTAGAGCTGCAAATGGTGTCATCTTGGTTGAAACCAAAAATGGTCGCCTTAATGCCAAACCAACTTTAGAATACCACGGGTATTTTGGAATGCAACAAACATCCAGAAAATTAGACTTATTAAATGCCTCGGAATACGCTGTAATTAAAAATGAAATGTTTGCATTTGGTGGACAGGATATTCCTTTTAACAATCCGAATTTAGGAATTGGAACCAACTGGCAAGATTCAGTATTTTCAATGGCTCCCGTTCAAAATCATTCCTTGAGTCTTAGCGGAGGAATGGCAAATACAAAATATTCAATTGGACTCGGATTTCATAATCAAGACGGTATCGTTGGTGGAGAGAAAGCGAACTTTTCCCGATACAATGCACGTGTGAATATCGCAACCGATTTATCCACAAAAATGAAATTGAACTCTATTCTACTCTATTCAACTGACAACAGAAGTACATTGCCTGAAAACGGAATTGGTTCAGTTTTATACAACACCATAAATGCTTTTCCTAACGAACCAGTCCAAACACCTGATGGCAATTACTCTTATTTGGAAGAAGTGAGTGATATCATTAATCCGATTGCTCAAATTCAGAATCAATACAATTGGAGTCAAGCGAATAAATTCGTTGGTAAGGAAGAAATCGAATATAAGTTTAATGATCATTTCACTTTCACCAATAGATTCAATTACAATTATGCTGTAGTCAATGCTAAAGTATTTTCACCATTGGTTTGGTATGGAGACGGAAAATATGCAAACACTGCGTTAAACGAAGATTTAGAATCTCCGCTTGTAGAAATTGCGGATGGTGTATTTTTGGAACGCGGAGCAGCCGTATATGAAGAAAGAAGTACATATCTTGATTTGACTTATGAAAGCTTTGTGAATTACGATCAAACATTTGCTGAAGTGCATCGCGTCAAAGCAACTGGTGGTGTATCGGTTTTCCAAAGAAGCGGTGAATCATTGAACGGAATAGCATACAATATACCTAACAACTCCATCGATTATGCTGATATTTCTGCCAATACTGCAGAAGGAGGATTTCTAAACAATGTTGGTTCTTGGGAATTTAAAGAACGTCTTTTGTCTGCATTTTTAAGAGCAGAATACAACTACGATAGAAAATACCTATTTTCTTTAATCGTTCGTCGTGATGGATCAAGTAAATTTGGAGAAAAC
>CANJNE010000181.1 GCA_947475275.1 Flavobacteriales bacterium
ATGAAATATTATCAAAAATATGTGGAAACTTTTGGGCTTCGCACTTTGGAAATCGTTTCTTTAATGTATTCGTTGGAAAAATTCGATTTCATCAAGACAAAACCTTTTATTCCAACCCATATTTCTCCATTTTAGTATTTAAAGTATTGATTACCCAACCAATTGCTAAAGCTGTTTGGCGTTTGTTGTCATTGAAATACTTCAGTATTTTTTTGATATATTTTGTAGGAATTAAGGCTGCACATTGGCCGTTAATATTAAATATTATGCCTTTAAAATCAAATTACCTGTTTGTTTTATGTAGCGTATTTCAAAATTAGCAACCTAAAAATACTTACTAATGAGTATTGCACCCCTAGAAGACTAAGGATAATTTTAAAGGTTTGTATAAATTATATTTAAAAAAAATAAATCTGAATAAATTTAACAAAGACCTTAACTTTAGTAGTACAAACCATTTTTTATTTGAAAGATCAACCATCTATATTGATTTGCGATGACCATCAACTTTTTAGTCAAGGCTTGAAAGAAGTTATCAAACAACACATTCCTGGTGCTGAAATAACCATAACAGAAAACTACAGCGATTGTATTTCCAGATTGAAAACAACCGAAACGAATGTCTTTATTTGCGACATTAAAATCGGCAACGAAAACGGTTTGGATTTAATTTCCAAGCATATCGAATTATTGGAATCAACAACCATCATCGTTTTGTCAGGTCTGTACGAAAACTACTTGTTACGAAAAGCCCAATTTATTGGGGTGCATTATTTTTTGAAGAAAGAAGCAGGCGTTAGTGAACTTTTATCCGCCATCAACGGCGAAAATCAAAACCGATTGATTCATCAATTTGAAAACGAACACGAATTTAACGCATCGGAATTTTTATCAAAAAAAGAAAAAGAGATCATCAAACTCGTTATCGATGGATTTCAGAGCAAAGAAATCGCAGAAAAGTTGTTTATTAGCAAAACAACTGTTGACACCCATCGGAGGAATATACATCGAAAATTGAATACCACCAATTCCGGAGATTTGATTCGCTTGGTTTATGAAAGGATCATTACACTTTAAACTACTACTGTTAACCTTGCTCATCTGCAGCAGATTGCTTTCAAACGATCGCGATGAGATTTTCATTTACATCGATTCCAATTCAACAGCAACTGTTCAACAAACCAATTCTTTTCAATGGCGCAAAATCAATCTAGAAGATAATATTTCATTGAGTTACAATGAAAACGCTACCGTTTGGTGTAAATTGATTGCTTCCAAAAAAACGACGGAACAAGGTATGGTATGGTCCTTTAACAATATTCATTTGGATAGTGTTATTTACTACCAAGATGGGCAACTCATTTCCATTCAAGGCGATCGAACAGCCGGGAAAAGTGAGTTTATCAACGCCTACACTGTCCACCCTCCCCATCGAACTGGCAATCAACAAGCTTGCATCGTTGCGGTTAAAAAACAACTTTCCTTTTTGGATTTCTCCATCAGCTTAAAAGATCCCAAAATCTTGTCCCAGGAAACGGAATCTTCCTTATCGTTGTTTTATGCATTTGCCGGATTCGCTTTGGTATTGCTCGCATTAAACGCCTACATTTTCTGGCAAACAAAAGCTCGAATGAATTTATTCTATATCGCCTATTCCCTCATTGGAATCGTTTATGTTGCGGTGAACATGGGGGTCGCAAAATACGCCTTATTTCCTGATTTTCTGTATTTTAGCGAATTCCGAATCTTCTCGGGATGTTACTGGTTTTTATTCCTGGGAATTTTCATCACCAAAATGCTCGACATGCACCTTTCGAGCCCTCGAACGTATAAAGCACTGATGTCCTTTCAGTGGATTGTTGCCGGACTTACCGTTTTTTCGATGGTATGCTTGTATTATAAAGCGTATGCCTTATTAATTGTTCCTTCTTACATCGCATACCTGATTTTTTTCGCTAATATCGTTCTGTTGGGAGTTGGGGTGTATCGAGCCTATAAAAACAAGCACCACAGGGTAAAATACATTACCCTTTCTTTTTTACCTCACATATTGTGGGGATTAAACATGATTTTAACCGCCTTTGCCATCATCGATATTCCCCTGAGCAAAAACTGGATCAGTTTAATCATTCTCTATGAAATGATGCTTTTTGGATGGATCTTGATCAAGGATTATGTCGACGCGTTCAAGCGGGTACAATTACTTCAAGAAAAAGTAATTTCCGAAGAAAAGCGTGCCATTATAAGAATCGATCAAACGCGCATTCAGGAACGCCGATTTATGGCTGAAATTCTTCACGATAAGGTTGGTATTGACATTGCCAGATCCTTGCACTTATTGGAACTTGGCAAGCATAATGAGGTCAAAGATTCCATTAACGAATTGGGCAGTTACATCCGCAATTTATCGCATCGCATTTTGCCTTCTTCACTAGAACTCGGTGCACTTGACGCGTCATTGAAAGAACAAATAGAAATCATGGATAAGGAATATGACGGTGTATCCATTCGATACGCTTCATTTGACTTTCCGGATACCATCACTCAAGAACATGCGTTTTGTTTGTATTTGACCACTTTGGAATTGATACAGAATGCACTCAAGCATTCAGAGGCCAAGGAAATTACCATTGAATTGTATTGGTATCCGGAGCATATTGTATTGAGTTGTAACGACGACGGTAAAGGCGCTCAGGAACAATTTCAATTTGGATTTGGGCTTTCCTCTATTCAGCGGCGTTTAAAGGATTTGGGCGGCGATTTGAGCGTGAGTACCGACCAACAAACCGGTACCTGTATTTTGGTGGAACTTCCCCATTAAAATACCCATCAGTGAGTATTGACCAAGAAACAGCACATGGGTAATTTAGCCCTGAACTTACAATTACTGATATGATGCGCAAATTCCACTGGAAAAATATTGTTCTCCTTTTTTTGCTGACCTTTAGCAGCATGAACAGCAAGGCACAAACCTTAAATTTTGAGGAAACCGTAAAATATATAGAGGATAAAATTGAATGTTGTGTTTATCTTTATAGTGCTGGTGCAGTTAAATCCATTACCCAAAATGGGAGAATTACCTTTTCTGATGAGGTATTTGACATTTTTGATTGGATATTCGATATGGACTGGGA
>CANJNE010000182.1 GCA_947475275.1 Flavobacteriales bacterium
CTTTAATGAGGGATTCAATTCAGGCGGTTAACCTTAAAAATCAACTATACGTTGACGACAAACTTCAAAAGACGGCAATAATTTGTGGCTATGGTCACTTATGCGAATGGTCTGAGTCTCCTGAAACTAAAATGATGGGACAGTTTCTTGGCGAGCTGACAGGTGTAAATCCACTTACCATTGACCAAGTATTAATTGGAGAGTACTCAGATAACTCCTACATGGCAACTTTTTACGAAGCACTCGTTCAAGATAGCTCAATTGTTTTCGATAAATCGTCTTTTTCCAATTTCATTCCTCCATTTTCCGATATTTACATCATTCATCCCAAAACCAAATTCATTCATAATCGACCTGAATACATTACGCTGAATCAGGAAAAAAAATGGGTGGAAATGGAAGGTAGGGAACATACCATACTTTCACAAGCCTATTTAGCGAGTGAAATCAGAAACAAAAAAGATTTCAATAAGCGAATACCCACAGACCAAACGACTTATTTTGAAAAAGGCAATTGTTTTTTGGCACTTCGTCCAAATGTCCAGTATGTTATTGTTTTCAGAGATGAAACAAATAGAATTATTTACAAAAAATCCATAAACGTCAATTAATGATTCCTCGAATTCACGTTAATAATATTACTAATTTACTTATAACAAAACACCAAAGTGGGTTGATAATCAAAACAATAATTTTCTTATTATTTGTCTCTGTCAAAAATATTTCATTCGCACAAAATTATGAGACCTACTATTTGCTTTGCAATAAAGCGGATAGTTTAAAATTTTATGAAAAAAAACTAGAGGCTTTAGCGACATATAAAACAGCATTTCAAAGTGTTCATTTTATACATACAGATAAATTAAGAAAGGCATATGATTTAGCAATTAAAACCAATTCTTTTGAAGATGCATTTGATTTTGGCAAAAATATTTTACTGAATACAGGTAACCAAGAATTGATTCAAACAAAATCAAGAGTATTCAGAAAATCAAGTTATTATAAAATGATGATGGACAGTTGCATTCATTTCCAAACAGAATGTAATAATCGAATTAATCATCCATTCATAAAAATAATTGATAGCCTTGTTTTTGTAGATCAGTACATAATAAGAAACAATAAATCCTATAAAGCCAACTATAAAATTGATATAAAGAAGCTACCGGAGAATCTGTTTGACTTAGATAGTTCTAATTGGCATCTACTTTATAATTGTATAAAAAAATGGGGGTTTCCATCCGAGGATCATGTTGGGTATGAAACGTATAAAAAAGCATGGGCGATTTTGCATCACAATCTTAGATTAATCGAAAACGAAAAATATCACTCCGAAATATTTGAATATATAAAGAGTGGAGATTATTTACCAGAGGATGTGTTGGTTTGGTACGAGCAATTTCAACAACAAAATTACGGGAAAACTTTTTTCACAACATGGGATGGTAATTTATCAGATGAGAATCTAGCGAGAATTGAAAAAAATAGAAGAATGTTTTATCTAAAAGGATTGGATTCTTACTATTTGGAAAAAAATGGCAGATATATGAAAGCAAAATGGTAAAGCTTATAATTCTTAATAAGCTAACAGCAAGAAACAGATTGTATATTCTATCTTCCACGATATCTCCTAGATGGTCACCTTAATTAACAAGTAAAATCGATATTCAAAATATAACCCAAAAAGATGATTAAATACCCCCTGCTATTATTAATACTGCCCTTCCTCATCGGGACTTTAACTGCGCAAAACAATTTAAAAATCGCAGAAGGTTATACCCATTTTCAAATTAAGTTGAAGAATGACACCATCGATTTTGTTGTCGCTGAAACGAATTTCGAAGTCAAAAAACCGATATTACTTTTTTGTCAAGGTTCTCAACCTGTCCCATTGTTTTTTGACTTTCCAGATCAAGGAATTATTCCTGTTACGCTGAACAATTTCGATATTAACGAAATGAAAAAGAAGTATCACATAGCTGTTATCTCAATGCCAAAAACACCGGTAACTGTTGGTTTAGATCATCTCAACAAATCTTACAATTATGTATTAGACACAACCCAAGAGTACAGTTATTCTCCTGAATTTGTAAAAGCTGATTACCTTGATAATTATGTGTTGAGGGCAAATCAGGTGCTAAAATTTTTGAGCAAACAAAAATGGGTAGATAAAAATCAATTGGTGGTAGCTGGTCATTCACAAGGGTCGCATGTCGCCTTGGGAATTGCTCATTCCAATAAGAAAGTTACTCAACTTGGTCTATTTGGATTTAATCCATTAGGCAGAATTGATCAATACATTCGTTCGGCGAGAAAACAAGCTGAGGCAGGTGAAATCACATGGAAAGAAGCTGATTCTATTCAAAAGTCCCGTTTCAATGAATATAAAATGTACTATGAACCTGATAGCGTTAAGAAAGGTGAATTCGTTAACTCTTGGAAATCATTCTCAAAAAGTCAGTTAAACGAACTTATTAATCTGAAAATACCGGTTTATGTGGCTTATGGATCAAACGATATCAATACCGATTTCTGTGATTTACTGCCACTATATTTCATTGAAAAAGGCAAATCCAATTATAAAGTCATTCGTTATCCGAATTTAGAACACAACTTCTTTCCAGTAAACAATGATGGAATTCCAGATTATCAAAATGGAAAATGGATCGAAGTCATAAATTCATTTGTACAATGGTTAGACCATGATGAGTAGTTTAAAATCACATAAGTTTCTTTTACTCAAGCCCCGCAACAAAGTAATACAAAGGCATTCCTATCGTGATATTGATTGGGAAGGTTATAGCGAGTGCCATTGGCAGAAAAAGTCCTGGGTTTGCTGAAGGAACAGAAACTTTCATAGCAGCAGGAACAGCGATATAGGAAGCACTCGCAGCAAGAATTCCGAATATAAATCGGTTGGAAATCTCATCTGTTACAAATCCACTGAGATATGCAAATACACAACCGTTTATCAGTGGAATGATAAGCGCAAAAAATACAGGAAACCAGCCGTAAGAGAAAAATGATTTTAATTTTTTGCCACTCGTTATTCCCATATCCAATAGAAATATTGCAAGAAAACCTTTAAACAAATCGTTGGTAAAAGGTTTAATGCCTTC
>CANJNE010000183.1 GCA_947475275.1 Flavobacteriales bacterium
AATGATTGCGCAGGAAAAAAATTAATCTGGAATTATTCTCACAAATATTCTGGTGGAATCGGAAGCAGTCCCTCAAGGCTGGTTGATGGAATTATGCGATCTGCAAGTATGAAAATGCCCTATTTAATGTTGGAATAATTAACATAAGACTAATTGAAAAATTAATCAAAAATAATCATTGAATATGATAAAATTAGTGGTGCTAAAAGTTTTACTTTTGTTTAGTAACATTTATTTCGGACAAATTACAACAACAAAAGTTGCTGAATCTAAACCAATAGAAATAGAACCTTATGACAGTCTAAAAAACTTTTTAGGGTCTGACTTTAAAAAAACATTGGTCAGCAACTTTATCTTATTCCTAAATCAGAATCCTTAAAACAATATGGATACGAGGGTTTTATTATGGATTATAATAAAACTTCGTATGATAAAACAAACACTTTCAAATGTTGTGATTCATATAATTCTAAATATGAGGACCTTCAAGGAAGGTACTTTTCAGTTTTGGATGCTCTTGATGATCCGAAATCAAGTTACAGTTCAGATGCATATTTAAAATTGAAAATGAATGATACGGGAGAAGAGGTTTATTACAAATACAACAAAAAATATGAGCATACTTTTCCGTTTCTTGTTGTTGGATTCTTTGAAAAACAAAAAGAAATATTCGTTGATCAAGATTTACTCATTAGACCATTTCCCAAAATGGAAGGACTTAATCAAAAAACGACCAATGATATAACAACAGGGGAAGAAATTGAATTTATTAAAGGTGAATATGTTAAATGTATTGACATTACAATAGATGAAAAATACTATAACCTGTCACTTCTTCTCGTGAATGCTAAAGGTCAACAGTTTTTATTTGACCTAAACTCAAGATTCTTAAATATATGTCGAATATATACAAAGCAAGAAGCAGAGCTTTTATCGAAAAAATTTGGTGAGGGAAATTGGCAAACAATTCGTGATGAAGAAATTAAGGTTGGTTTTACAGAGGAAATGATAAAAGTGTCATGGGGAGAACCAGATAAAATTAATAGGTCTAGTTATGGTGATCAATGGGTCTATGGTAATCAGTACCTTTATTTTGAAAATGGAAAATTAAAGTCTTACAATTAAAATCTAGTAAAAAAACAGTGATCTCTCTCATGTATTTAGTTGGTAAATACAACCACCTCAATCAACAAAAGTCTCCTTGATTACCCTTTTACATTCGCGGATTTCCTTTTCAATTAAATTCCCAAACACTTTAACGATTCGGATTTTATCCATTGTTCTCATTTGATCAATCACTACCCAACCATCAGTGCTGTTGAGTTTGATTTTAACTCGAGTGGGGTATTTCTTTCCCGCTGAGGTCATTGGAGCAATGGTAATTGTTCTGAGGTTATCATTCATCTCATTCGGCGAAAGCACAACGCATGGCCGAGTTTTTTGAACTTCACTTCCAATGGTTGGGCCCAGATTAACCAAAACAATTTGATATTGCTTTACTTTCATTCATCAAAATTTTCATCATCAAAAAGATCATCAATTAACAAGTCGTCATCCCCATTTTTATGCATGTCCTTAAATGCTTGATCCCACCCCATTCGAGGAGTTGATATCGGACGTAAAATGATTTGCCCTTTTTCAAGAATCATTTCCAACTTATCCGTAATGTTATATCTTTCAAGAATGGTTTTGCTCAATCGAAAACCTTTTGAATTGCCTATTTTTATTATTGAAACTTCCATCCATGGATTTTATGTAATTACAAAGTTATTACAAATAATTCAAGAATCTATTTTGGGTTACGCTTAATTTTGAACTATTCAATGAATGAAAGGATCCACAATCCAATCTGTTTTCCCAAACTTCCCCCCACCAACAAACCCTTAGTTTGATAAAATTCTGTATTTTTACGTTGGTAAATAGAATTTATGAGTTGTTCAAATTGCAGTAGTGGAGGGGGTTCACCGAGAGGGTGTAAAAACAATGGAACGTGCAGTTCTGGTGGCTGTAATAAATTGGAGGTTTTTGACTGGTTGGCAAACGTAGAATTACCCGAAGGTCAATCCACCTATGATATTGTAGAAGTTCGATTTAAGAACAGCCGTAAATCGTTTTATCGAAACAGTAAGAATTTTACCTTGCATGCAGGTGACGTGGTTGGCGTAGAGGCGACTCCAGGTTATGATATTGGTGTCGTTTCTGTTGTTGGTGAATTGGCAAAAATACAAGTAAAGAAAAAAGCTCCCGGATTTAAACCGATGGAAGCGAAGAAGATTCTTAGAATCGCAACCCAAGAAGATATCGATAAGTGGGCAAAAGCGAGATCGTTGGAAAAAGAAGTCATGTACCAATCGCGCACATTGGCTGTTAATATCGGCTTGGAAATGAAAATTTCTGATGTGGAATACCAAGGCGATTTATCAAAAGCTACATTTTATTACACCGCTGAAGGCCGCGTTGATTTTAGGCAGCTGATTAAAGATATGGCGGATAAATTTAAAATCCGCATTGAAATGCGCCAGATTGGTTCACGTCAAGAGGCATCAAGACTGGGAGGAATTGGTTCTTGTGGAAGAGAATTGTGTTGTTCTACTTGGTTGACAGATTTCAGATCGGTATCTACTTCTGCAGCGCGTTATCAGCAACTTTCTCTAAACCCTCAAAAATTGGCGGGACAATGTGGAAAGTTGAAGTGTTGTTTGAATTATGAGTTGGACATGTATTTGGATGCCATCAAATCCTTTCCAAAAGCAGAAACTAAGCTACATACAGAAAACGGAACAGCGGTGCACATTAAAACCGACGTTTTCAAACGTTTAATGTGGTTTGCCTATGAAGGTGGGGCAGCAGCCGGAGGGTTGATTCCGCTCAATCCAGAACGTGTTCGCGAAATAGTCAAAATGAATGCTGAAGGTAAAAAACCTGCCGAACTTGGCGTGTTTGTTCCTGAGACCATCAAAGAGCCTGATTATTCAAATGTTGTTGGTCAGGATAGCTTGAACCGATTTGAACACACTTTCAAATCCAATAAAAAGAAGAAA